>JAKITH010000163.1 GCA_021648185.1 Thiomicrorhabdus sp.
ATACCTTAACGAACTTAGCCGAAAAAAATATGCGGCCCCTAATTTATCAAAAACAAGACCCAAAAAGTAAGGCGCTGGAAAAAAATCCCTTAACGCTCGCCTACGGCCCACCCGCGGTTCAGCAGTGGGTGCTAGACCAGCAAGCGCAAGGCAAAAAGTTGTGGTAAATTTGGGGTCAGTGTAAAATTAGGAGAGTGTAATGGCCAGACCATTAAGAATGAACCCAGTTGGGGTGCCGCAGCATGTGGTGCAACGAGGTAATAATCGTCAAGACTGTTTTGTGGACGAAGAAGATTATGGACGTTATGTTCATTGGTTAAAACAGTATTCGGCCAAGTACCATGTGGCAGTTCATGCGTGGGTGTTGATGAGCAATCATGTGCATTTGTTGTGTACACCGCTTGCGGAAAATGCAGTGAGTTCGATGATGCAGGCGTTAGGCCGGCAGTATGTGCGCTATTTTAATTTTAAATATAAACGCACTGGCACGTTGTGGGAGGGGCGGTTTCGGTCTTGTTTGATTGATTCAGAACAACACTTGCTTGAGGTGTATCGTTATATTGAACTCAATCCTGTAAGAGCGGGGATGGTCAATACGCCAGACGAATATAAGTGGTCAAGTTTTCAGGTGAATGGGTTGGGCGTGGAATCGGAGTTGTGTACACCGCATGAACTGTATCAAGCGCTGGGTTGGCGTGGTTTAGAGCGAAGAGCCGCTTATTTATCGTTGTTTGAAGCGGAGCTGGATGCGGAGTGGTTAAAGGCGTTAAGAAAGGCAACGATGGGGGGAAAAATATTTGGCGGTGATGCATTTCAGACAGAGATAACGGCTTTAGAAGCTAAAAAACAAGTTGATAAGCAAAAAAACACTACGAATGAACGCAATTTAGGGGGAAGAGGGCGGTTTTTACTTTAACCATGTGTTTATTGTGGAACCTTTGGTTGTAGTTTTGCGGATTTTAAATGTAAGTGATTGTTTTATAATGAAAGTGAAATTTGTTGATTTACTCGGTTTTTTGGTGTAATAAATCGTTTTTGTTTAGGGGTTATAAGGGGGTTGTGCGATGAGTCATCATGGGTCTGAAAATAATAAAGATAGCGGTGGTTTAACAACCTCTAAACAGTCGGGATTTGTGATCTTAATGGGGTTATTAGTGCTGATTTTAGGTGCCGCATTGTGGTTTGGCTCAACAGGTAACCTTGGTTCTGAAAAAATGAAGACTGTGCAACAAAAGTCGTATATGGCAGACTTAGAGCGCGTTAAAGAGAGAATGCTTACCTATGCTATTTTAAACCCTGAGCTGTTTGATGAAAGCACTGACGTACCTCTCTATATTGATAATAATATTCCTGGGCCTGGGTACTTTCCATGCCCAGATGTGGATGGTGATAGTGATAGTGATACGGGCAATAATTGCTCAGTTTCCGGCAATTTATATGCGATGGGTTGGGTGCCTCAAAAGGTGGTGGCACGCAATTTTTCATTTTTACCTTCTGAGCAAGAGATTGAGAATAAACGTTATTGGTTTGCCGCAGATGCTCGGTTTTTAGTGGATGGACAGTATGCTTATAGTCCTTCTCAGCGTTTTGCGCCTTTAAATATTAATACGCCTTCTTTAGTGGATCCTACAGGTACGTCATATTGTGATGAAACGCCTGCCAGTGCTATACCTGCGGACTGTGTTGCACCTTTGTCTTTGGATGGTAATGACGATATTGTGATGGTGCTGTTTTATGCGGGTGAACCTAATCCGGGAGTACAAAACCGTACACTTCACTCTGTTGCTCCTTTTTTAGCCAGTAGCGAGATGAGTCAATATTTAGAGCAACCTAGTATGGTTATTCCTGCAAACTCAGTTAATCATACTCAAACGGGCGTTTTTACGTCTCAAGATTCTGGATCTGGTTTTTTTAATGACTATGTGATTGCTATTACAAGGGAGGAGTGGAATGCTGCGGTGTTAAGCCGAGTGGCGAGAGATGAAGAAGGGGATGGGAGTGGGAATCCAGATGGGGTGCCGGATTTATGTGTGTTAGTCGATCCTGATATTACATTGAACGAAAAAAATAGTTGGTTTAATAAATGTCGTTACTCTGGGAACACTCCTCCCTATGCTTTTAATGGTAAAGGGTGTGATGATCTTGCTACTTTAAATCAGTCTGTTTTTTTAGATGAACAAGGTGTAAGTAATACGATGTGGGCAGGGTGGTTTAATGAGCTGGATGGACTTTCTGTTCGCTGGGAGAGTTGGTTTGGGTTGGATCAAATTTTGAATGTGA
>JAKITH010000164.1 GCA_021648185.1 Thiomicrorhabdus sp.
TCTGCAATACCCCGTACCAGCAGCGATTTTGCTACCCATTAAACTGCCCGATGAAACCACCTTAACCTCTTGGTTAAAAGCGCAGAGAGGCGCACAGGTTTGTTTAAAACAACCCCATCAACAGACCGCTAAATCGTTAATATCATTAGCCAATACCAATGCGTTAACCGGTCTAAAACAGCATTTAACCCAAAAAGCGACTCAAGCAGAGCGGGTTAATGCTTTGCAAGAAGTGTTGGCACTGCCCGTAGCACCTCAGCACATGGAATGTTTTGACATTAGTCATACTCAAGGGCAGCTCACGGTGGCCAGTTGCGTGGTGTTTACCGACGGTATTCCCAATACACAAGCCTATCGAAAATTTAACATTGAAGGCATTACCGGTGGAGACGATTATGCCGCCATGCACCAAGTGCTCACGCGCCGTTATCAACGACTCAAAACACAATCAAAAGAGGGGGGGGGAGAAAATCTTCCAGACCTTATTGTAGTGGATGGCGGTAAAGGGCAGTTAAATCAAGCGATTGAAGTGCTCAAAACCTTAGAGTTGGATCACATTCCACTGGTATCCGTCGCCAAAGGAGAAGGGCGCAAAGCGGGGTTAGAAATTTTGTACACCCCGCATAATATGCAAGGCATTGATTTAAAATCCGATCACATCGCGCTGCACTTAATTAACCACATTCGAGACGAAGCCCATCGGTTTGCCATCACCTCGCACCGTGCCAAGCGCACCAAAGCACAAACCCACTCAAGCTTAGAGAGCATTGAGGGAATAGGCCCTAAAACCCGTAAAAATTTATTAGTGCATTTTGGCGGGCTTAATCAAGTCAAACAAGCCTCCATCTCAGAGCTGAGTAAAGTGAAAGGCATTAGTTTAAACAAAGCTCAAATGATCTACGGCTTTTTTCATGGCGAAGTATAAACACGCTCTTTAAATGGGCGATATGGTAAAATTCACATAATTAACTCCGCACTAAATGAACAAGCAATAAGTGCCTTTTTTGGAAAACAGTTTTATGTCCCTACAATCTCTTCCTATGGCCATGACATGGTCACGGGTCGCACTCATACCCATATTTATTATTTTATATTACTCACCGCTTGAAGACGCACGTCTGTGGGCAGGGTTTGCCTTTATGATCGCCGCCATTACCGACTGGCTCGATGGCTATTTAGCACGAAAACTCGGAAGCGACAGTCGATTAGGCGCTTTTTTAGACCCCGTGGCCGATAAACTTATTGTAGCGGCTGCACTTATCGTGGTTGCCGCCGAATATCACGACAATATTTTTGTTATTTTATCCGCCGTTATTATCATTATGCGCGAGATCGCCGTTTCCGCTTTAAGAGAGTGGATGGCCGAAAACAACGCGCGTGAAGTGGTTGCCGTCTCCAACTTAGGCAAAATCAAAACCGCCTCACAACTGGCCGCCTTAACGTGGTTATTGTACGGTGGTGAGCTGTGGGGCATAAACTGGGGTGCGTTAGGGTTTTATATGTTGTACTTTGCTGCCGCGCTTACCCTAATTACGTGGGTGCAATACACCAAAGCCGCGTTGCCTGAATTAATTCGTTCCGCCAATTCAAAATAATTACTAAAAACCGCTTGACCTTCATCGCTGATCCCCTATAATACGCCCCATCAAGCGGGAATAGCTCAGCGGTAGAGCACAACCTTGCCAAGGTTGGGGTCGCGAGTTCGATCCTCGTTTCCCGCTCCAGTTAAAGGCGGAATAGCAAAGTGGCTATGCAGTGGATTGCAAATCCATCTACCTCGGTTCGACTCCGGGTTCCGCCTCCATTTTTTTACTGGAAAGTTTGATAATTTTGACGTAGCATTTTTATAATGTTAGCTATCTGCCCAGGTGGCGAAATTGGTAGACGCAGGGGACTTAAAATCCCCCGGTGGTAACACTGTGCCGGTTCGACTCCGGCCCTGGGCACCATTATTCTGAAACCCAGATTAGATTCATTCTAATCTGGGTTTTTTTATGCCTTTTATTTGAGTTTTCTGAATACAAATCCCCTAACTATTATTTTGAGTATAAAGCCTTATTTGGTTGTTTTTTATACGATATACTGACCTCTGTTTTTTTGATCTAGTTTGAAATCTGAATCTAAAAAGGAAAGTATTTACTTGTATGGATAAGCTGCAAAAAGAACCAAGGCTTAGGTGGTTGGCGGATCGCATTATGTCGTCAAAGCATAAACAATCCTTAGATTATTTATCGAATGAAGCTGAGTGTTGTACAAAGACCATTCGTCGAGACATCGAC
>JAKITH010000014.1 GCA_021648185.1 Thiomicrorhabdus sp.
TACCACATTCCATGCCTTTATTCACTTCTTGTGCATCGTCTTTAAAGCGACGTAATGACTCTAACGTACCTTCGTAAATGACTACGTTTTCACGTAATACACGAATTGGATTGTTACGTTTCACAACGCCTTCCGTCACCATACAACCCGCAATTAAGCCGATTTTAGGCGCTTTAAAGACTTCACGAACGTCGGCCACACCCAAGATATTCTCTTGAATTTCAGGCGCTAACTTACCTTCGACAGCACGTTTTACTTCATCAACGATTTCATAAATAATGCTGTAGTATTTTAAACTAATGCCTTCAGTATCAATCACACGTTTAGCAGCTACATCGGCACGAACGTTAAATCCAAAGATCATCGCTTCAGACGCAATGGCTAAGTTGGCATCGGTTTCATTAATTCCACCCACTCCAGATGAAATCACATTCACTTTAATTTCGTCATTAGACAATTTAACCAGTGCATCGGTAATCGCTTGAATAGAACCTTGTACATCGGCTTTTAAAATGATATTCACATTTTGAATATCACCTTCTTCCATTCGATTAAACATGTTTTCAAGTTTAGATTTTTGCTGACGTGCAATTTTAAGTTCTTTAAACTTACCTTGACGGAAAGTGGCGGCTTCACGTGCTTTACGCTCGTTATCCACCGTAATCATCTCATCACCTGCAACGGGCATGCCAGATAAACCAAGCAACTCAACGGGAATCGAAGGTCCAGCTTCTGAAATCGTTTTACCTGAATCACTGATAAGCGAGCGAACACGTCCGTACACCATACCACAAAGGACAATATCGCCTTTTCTTAAGGTTCCTGACTGAACAAGAACCGTTGCAACGGTTCCACGCCCTTTTTCTAGGCGAGATTCAACCACAACGCCTTTTGCATGACCTTCAATAGGCGCTTCTAACTCAAGCATTTCAGATTGTAATGAAATGGCATCCAGTAAATCATCGATTCCTAAGCCCGTTTTAGCGGATACAGGAATAAACTGAACATCGCCACCCCATGCTTCAGGAACCACTTCTTCGGTTGCCATCTCTTGCATAACACGGTCAACATTGGCGTCTTCTTTATCCATTTTATTGACAGCAACCACAATCCCCACACCCGATGCTTTGGCATGTTGAATCGCTTCACGCGTTTGAGGCATAACACCATCATCCGCCGCAACCACAATGACCACCACATCGGTAATCTCTGCACCACGAGCACGCATCGCAGTAAAGGCCGCGTGACCAGGAGTATCAATAAAAGTGACCCCCCCTTTATCAGTGTCCACATGGTATGCACCAATGTGCTGGGTAATCCCACCCGCTTCACCGTGTGCTACCTTCGCTTTACGAATGTAATCAAGCAAAGAGGTTTTACCATGATCTACGTGCCCCATGATGGTTACCACTGGAGAACGGGTAACCGTTGCACCATGGTACTCTTGGTTGACCACTTCGTCTTCAACGGTTACTTCGTTAAAGGCGATGGCATTATGTCCCATCTCTTCAACAATCAACATGGCTGTTTCTTGATCAAGAATTTGGTTAATAGTTGCCATAGAACCCAGTTCCATCATCATAAATTTAATGACTTCACCGGTTTTAATGGACATTTGTTCAGCCAAGGCAGACAGAGTAATGCTTTCAGGAACTTTAACATCCTTAATAACGGGCTCAGTAGGCTGTTGAAAGCCATGTTCATTATCCATCTGTAGCGGAGCGCGACGCTTAGGCATTTTTCGGCCACCACGCTGAGGACGACGATTTCCTCCCCCACGATTATTGGTTTTTTTGTTAGCACCCGCTTTGGGAGCATCTTTACCAAAATGGCTCTTACGAGCTTCATGGCTTTTTTTCTCTTGAGCTTTTTTAGCATCCTGAGCGTTATTTTCTTTCGCTGGAGCCGGCGCAACAACACGAAGACCAACGGATTTCGGGCGTTCATACGTTGATTTAGACGCCTTTTTAATTTCTTGTTTTGGCGCTTCTTTTTGAACCGTATCTTCTTTAGATTTTGGCGCTGAAGTAGCGGGCGCTTTATTTTCGATAGAATCTACTTTTTCAACGACAACTTGCTCCACCACGGTTGATTCAACAACTGGCTGTTCAACAATAGACTTTTCAACCGTTGATTCTTCTGCCGACTCTTCTTTTTTAATATACGTTCGTTTTTTACGCACTTCAACTTTTACACTGCGCTTATCCTTACCCGAACCCGCTGATAAATTAAGCGTTTGCTTACGACGTAGCGTTACTTTTTTAGGCGCATCACCCGAATGATCGCCATGAAGCCCTTTTAAGTAGCCTAATAACTTAACCTTTTCACTATCATTAATAATGTCACCCGATTTTTTACCTTTAATTCCGGACGCATCTAACTGAGACAATAGCTTTTCTTCCGAAAGGTTGAGTGTTTTTGAAAATTCTTTTACCGATATATCTGACATGTAATTGCTCTCCCTTTACTCTTCAAACCATGGCGCACGTGCTTTAAGAATTAACTCTCCTGCGGTGGCTTCATCCAACTCCACAAACTCTAACAGCTCATCAATACTTAATTCAGCTAAATCTTCTTGGGTAACTACTCCGTTGCCCGCTAATGTTTTAGCCATCTCGTTCGTCATGCCTTCAAGGCTTAATAAATCTTCTGCTGGCTCAGCAAGAGCCAACTTTTCTTCTTCTGCAATGGCGTGCGTTAATAAGGCATCTTTAGCTCGTTGCTTTAATTCTGTAACGATATCCTCATCAAAGCCATCAACTTCCAACATCTCTGCCGCTGGCACATACGCCACCTCTTCAAGTGTTGAAAAGCCTTCTTCTGCAAGCACTCCTGCCATCTCTTCATCAATGTCTAAGGCATTCACAAACAGCTCAACTTGCCCTTTCGACTCAACATCATGCTTTTCAGACATGTCTGTCTGGCTCATAACGTTCAGTTCCCAGCCCGTTAATTCACTGGCTAAACGAATATTTTGACCACTTTTACCAATCGCTTGCGATAACTGCTCATCATCAACGGCAAGATCCATGGTATGTTTATCTTCATCCACCATAATCGAGGTAACTTCAGCGGGTGCCATTGCATTAATAACAAACTGCGCATCATTAACATCCCATTGAATAATATCGATACGCTCACCGTTCAGCTCATTGGTCACCGATTGAACACGTGAACCACGCATTCCAACACAGGCTCCAATCGGGTCTAAACGTGGGTCATTACCACGAACCGCCACTTTGGCTCTAAAACCAACGTCACGAGCAACGCTCATTACATCAATTAAGTCATCACCAATTTCAGGCACTTCAATTTTAAAGAGTTCCATTAACATCTCATCACATGCACGAGACATAGTTAATAGAGGGCCTCTTGGTTTAAACTCCACCGCTTGCAAATACCCTCGAACACGATCACCCATTCTAAAGTTTTCACGAGCGACCAGTTGATTACGAGCAATAAGGGCTTCCACATTATCGCCTAAATCTAAAATAACATCGCCACGATCAACGCGTTTAACCTGACCGGTTAAAATCTCGCCAACACGTTTACTGTACTCAGCAACGACTTTTTTACGTTCCGCTTCACGAATTTTTTGTACGATAACTTGTTTTGCCGCTTGCGCTCCGATTCGACCAAAATCAATCGACTCCATTGGCTCTTCAATAAACTCACCAATTTCAATATTTGGATCTTCATCCACGGCATCCATTTCACGAAGATACCATCCAACATTGTCTTCAATCGCTGTGGCATCGTCAATCACCTCCCAACAACGAAACGTATCGTACTCTCCTGTCTCGCGATCAATGGAGACTCGAACGTTAATCTCATCCCCTTTACTTTTACGTGTTGCGGTTGCTAAGGCTGTTTCAATGGCATCAAAAATAATTTCTTGATCAACGCCCTTTTCATTTGCCATGATTTCAACAACGGCTAATATTTCTTTACCCATTATATTCTCGTCCTAATTCTTTTAATTATATAAATACGTGCTAACACCCACTGCTTTCAATCAAACAATGAGACTAAAATTCGGCCACTAAATTGGCTTTTTCAATGATGTCGTAGTCAATTTCATACAACTCACCATCCACTTCAATTTCAATCGCCGTGTCGGTTACTTGCACCATTGAACCTTTAAACTTCTTACGCCCTAACACACCAACGGCGGTTCTTACTTGAACGGTCTTCCCTTGATAACGCTGAAAATGACCCGGCTTCAGTAACAAACGATCCATCCCTGGTGATGACACTTCAAGCATATAGGCACTGCTAATCGGATCCTCAACGTCCATAATGGCGCTAATTTGGCGACTGATTGAGGCACAATCACCAACCGTCACGCCCACTTCTTCTTTATCAATAAAGACTCTTAAAATAGAGTGACGACCCGCAGGTAAGTATTCAAACCCCCATAACTCAAAACCCATTGATTCAATTGTGGGCTTGAACAACCCTTCCAGCTTATCTTCTAAACGCACTAAAGTTTACTTCCAAATAACTATTCTTAAATTCAAATAACAAAAAACCCCGTAAAGACGGGGTTTTTTAAAAGTTAAGCCGCTGTCCATTTACTCAGAAACAACGCTTAATAATTTTTTTAAAAAATCTGTGCTTAATTATACAGCCCTGCGCCTGTAAGTCAAAACAATTCCCTGCCTCAGGTTATTTAAACTGTTCCAGCACCGAAGGGTCTTCCAAGGTGGACGTGTCTTGCAAAATTTCCTCCCCCCTTGCCAAGGTTTTTAATAAACGACGCATGATTTTACCAGAACGTGTTTTAGGCAGGTTTGTACCAAAACGAATGTCATCGGGCTTGGCAATGGCACCAATCTCTTTCGCCACCCAAGCCCTTAACTCTTGAATTAACGATGCCTGCTCAGAGTCACTTTCTGGAATATCCACGTTCAACACCACAAAAGCTGAAATGGCTTCTCCCTTAATATCATCCGGACGGCTCACCACGGCCGCCTCGGCCACTTGCGGGTGAGATACCAGAGCCGATTCAATTTCCATCGTGCCTAAACGGTGCCCTGAGACATTCAATACATCATCTACACGGCCTAAAATCCAGAAATACCCCTCTTCATCTTGATAAGCGCTGTCACCCACCACATAGCAAGCGTCGCCATTTTCAACCGAGCCCATTAATGGAAAATAGGTTTTTTGATAGCGTTCATCATCGCCCCAAACCGTACGAATCATCGACGGCCACGGTTTTTTAATTACCAACAATCCGCCTTCATTCGCTTCCAGTAGTTGTCCCGCTTCATCCATAATCACTGCATCAATTCCTGGCAATGCTTTGGTGCAAGAACCTGGTTTCAGTGGCGTCACCGGAAAAGGCGCTAACATATGGGCGCCCGTTTCCGTTTGCCACCACGTATCAATAATTGGGCAACGCCCTCCACCAATCTCATGGTAGTACCAAATCCACGCTTCTGGATTAATTGGTTCACCCACCGTTCCTAAAATCCTTAACTTAGAGAGATTATATTGGCTTGGTAACGCGGAACCAAACTTCATCAACGCACGAATCGCAGTAGGGGCGGTATAAAAAATTGTCACGCCATGGTCTTGGCAAATCTGCCAAAAACGCCCCGCATCGGGATACGTTGGCACACCTTCAAACATCAACATGGTTGCTCCAACCGACAAAGGGCCATACGCAACATAAGTGTGCCCCGTTATCCAACCGACATCCGCGGTACACCAAAACACATCCTGCTCATTTAAATCAAACATCCACTCACACGTGACATGCGCATTTAATAAATAACCCCCCGAACTGTGCTGCACTCCTTTTGGCTTACCGGTTGAACCTGATGTATAAAGTAAAAAGAGAGGATGCTCTGAATCTACCATCACGGGGTCGTGATAATTACTCATCCCCGCTTCGGCCTCATACCAATCAATATCTCGCCCCGCTTTCATCGCCACGTCGTCTTTGGTGCGCCGAAAAACAATGACTTTTCGAACGTGATCGCCCCCTTTTTCTAACGCTTCATCCACCGCTTTTTTAAGCGGAATGGTTTTACCCCCACGACGCCCAGCATTGGCAGTAATAACCAACTTTGCCCCCGTGTCATCAATTCGGTCTCGCAACGATTCCGCCGAAAATCCTCCAAAAACTACCGAATGAATTGCACCCACTCGCGCGCACGCCTGCATGGCGATCACAGCCTGAGGAATCATCGGCATGTAAATAACAACACGATCCCCTTTTTGGATGCCTTGAGCGACTAACGTATTGGCAAAACGACACACTTGATCGTGTAACTCTTTATAGGTATAACGCTCTACCGTGCCATCATCCGCTTCAAAAATAATGGCCAGCTTGTCGCTTTTGGTGGCTAAATGACGATCAATGCAGTTATAAGAAACATTCAACTCACCATCACTAAACCACTTAAAATGCGGTGCATTCGAGTCATCCAACCCTATGGTAAAGGGCTTTGACCATGCTAATTTTTCTCGAGCTAAATCAGACCAAAAACCGACATGATCTTTCTCTGCTTTCGCATACAGCTGAGCAATATCCGATTCGGTTAACGCTACACTTGCCTTTAACTCTTCTGAGGCATTAAATACACGAGATTCCGTTAAAATTGACTCTATCTTAGACATATCGACTCCACAAGGTTGGAACACATTGACAGGACTTTTAATTCTAACAATAAATTTTAAAAAAATATGACATATTTATTGCCGCCGCCTACAAAGTAGAGCAAAGAAAAAGGGGATTATAAATTCAACGTGATTAAACAACTGATTGACATGAGTTACGCTGAATCATCTTATTTATCTGTTCTTGAGTATAATCATCGTCAAACGTAACACCGATTAAATCTTCACGAATTTTTAATGTTAATGAGCTCAGCGCTTTATGCAACGTATCCGCATCATCAGTAAAGCTCTTATCTTGTGATATCTCTCGAACCACTTTTAAGAAGTTTTGATACTCACTTAAAACCTCAGGGGAAGATATGATCGCAAGCCGATGCGTAATGAACTGTAAATGAATCAGCTCTTTATTTGAAAAAGAGTCCACTAGTGACATATTTTCCAGCAGATCAAATAGCTTTTGATACGTTTGCGTCTTTAACTCTAAAAAGCGAATGTTCTGCTCTTTTTCAACCTCAACGGCTGTCTGCTTATTTAACAACAAAGCGGTAATAAATATCGTGGCAACCGTACCTAAAATAACCAATACAATCTCTTGAGTAAACGGCAAACTGTCCGTCACCTTATAGGCATACCTTAAAAAAGCATAGCCGGAAACCAAGGTGATCAAAGAGAGTATTAAATAGACAAACTGCTTAGGCGTTATTTGAAAGTGCATTCTATTCCCCTTAAATGAGAGTTTAAATACAAAAAAAGCCAGACATCATTCACGATTAAGTGTTTGAATATCTGGCTTTAGAATGTGGTAGCGGGGACAGGATTTGAACCTATGACCTTCGGGTTATGAGCCCGACGAGCTACCAAGCTGCTCCACCCCGCGACAATGTAATATTAAAAGCATCTAATGCGTTTCAATGAGGCGTATTATAGGGTGTTAAAAAATTAAAGCAAGTATTGTTCCTGTTTTATTTTTTAAATTTTTCTTCCCCCCCTATCTCATGAACTAAACATGAACACGACAATTTTAGCCAAACTGCCATAAATTATTGCATTTAATCAATAAACCAAGAATGATTAAAAAAGTATTTGACTACCTATCTGTTACGTTCCAGGATCCAATATTAACTCAGTCCATTTTGATAAAATATCCGTTTTTGATACTTAACCTGCATTTATTGTTTGATTTTTTCAAGCACTACTTTTGCTACAAGGGCTGATGACGCAGGGTTTTGGCCAGTTATCAAGTTTTCATCGGTAACAAGATACGGATGCCAATCATCAGCCTTTGAGTAATTTGCCCCTTTCGCTTTCAACTCATCTTCGAGCATAAATGGAACAACCCCTGAAAGCTGAACGGCATTTTCTTCTGTGTTACTAAAACCAGTGACAGACCTTCCTTTTACTAGGGACACGCCATTTGGGGCTTTAGTATGCAGAAGAACCGCTGGTGCATGACAAACTGTAGCAACGGGTTTTCCAGATGCATGCATTGCTTCAATTAACGCTATCGAATTACGATCGTCTGTCAAGTCCCATAATGGCCCATGCCCACCAGCATAAAATACCGCATCGTAATCATCTGCTGAAATATCTGATAGTTTCTGTGTATTTGCTAGCACTGATTGAGCATCGTCATCGCCCTTAAAACGTTCCGTTGCTTCTGTTTGAAAATCAGGTTCATCACTTTTTGGATCTAGAGGTGGCTGCCCTCCTTTAGGTGAAGCAAGAGAGACATCTACATTTGCATCTTTAAATATATAGTAAGGAGACGCAAATTCTTCTAGCCAAAATCCTGTTTTTTTCCCTGTATCACCGAGTTGATTGTGTGATGTAAGTACAATAAGTATTTTCACATGAACTCTCTTTACTTTAGTTGTAATTTTTAACCCTAACCGCTTTGGGTCAAAACAATAGTCTCACCCGATCTTAATAATCATTGAAAGAAAAAAACTTCTCTTAATGCGCCATTTTCCCTCTCTAAACGCCATCAACAATCGAATTCAATGTTGCACTGGGTCGCATAATTTTCGCAACTTCGTTGGCATTGAGTTGAAAATACCCGCCCAAGTCCACAGCACGGCCTTGTACATCATTAAGTTCTGCCACAATTTTGCTCTCTTCGGCTGCCAGTGCGTTTGCTATGGGGGTAAAGCGTGCTTTTAAGTCGGCATCGTCGGTTTGTGTGGCCAAGGCTTGCGCCCAGTACATAGCTAAATAGAAGTGACTGCCTCGGTTGTCTAGTTCGCCCACTTTACGTGAGGGGGATTTATCTTCTTCTAAAAACTTAGCGGTTCCTGCATCCAATGCGGTAGCCAACACTTGAGCTTTGGGCATGTTAAAAGTGTTTGAAAGATGTTCTAACGAGACCGCTAGGGCTAAAAACTCGCCGAGTGAATCCCAGCGTAGGTGGTTCTCTTCTTGCAGTTGTTGCACGTGCTTAGGCGCAGACCCGCCCGCGCCGGTTTCAAATAATCCCCCTCCGTTCATTAATGGCACAATGGAGAGCATTTTGGCGGACGTACCCAACTCTAAAATAGGAAACAGATCGGTTAGGTAGTCACGCAATACGTTGCCCGTAACAGAGATCACATCTTTGCCGTCTTTAACATGACGCAAGGTAAAACGCGTGGCTTCTTCGGGAGCCATAATGTGCAACTCAAGCCCAGTTGTGTCGTGATCTAATAGGTAATGATTGACCTTTTCAATCAACTGATGATCGTGTGAACGCTCAGTATCTAGCCAAAATACGGCTGGATTTCCGGTTGCGCGAGCACGGTTAACCGCTAACTTAACCCAGTCTTGAATGGGGGCATCTTTGACCTGACACATGCGGAAAATATCGCCACTCTCTACCGACTGTTCCAGTAAAACATCGCCACTCTCTGCAATCACTTTTACAGTACCTGCGGCGGTCATTTGGAAGGTTTTATCGTGCGAACCGTACTCTTCGGCTTTTTGCGCCATCAGGCCTACATTTGGCACCGATCCCATGGTGGTGGGATCAAACGCGCCGTGGTGTTTGCAAAAGTTAATCGTCTCTTGAAATACGCCCGCATAACAGCGATCAGGAATCACTGCTAAGGTATCTTGCTGCTTGCCCTCTTTGTTCCACATTTGACCGGATGCTCGAATCATCGCGGGCATAGAGGCATCAATAATCACATCACTGGGTACGTGTAAGTTGGTAATTCCCTTGTCGGAATCGACCATGGCCACATCGGGTTGTTGCTCAAATACCGCTTGTAGATCAGCTTCAATACTGGCTTTTTGCTCTGGCTCTAAGGTGTCAATTTTGGCGTAAATATCGCCTAAACCATTTTTAACGTTTACACCGAGCTCACGAAAGGTATCGGCGTATTTTTCAAATACATCTTTAAAAAAGACTTCGACCGCTTGACCAAAAATAATGGGGTCAGAGACTTTCATCATGGTGGCTTTCATGTGTATTGAAAAGAGAATTCCTTGCGCTTTGGCTTCGGCAATCGCTTTATCTAAAAAAGTACGCAGAGCGGACTGGCTCATAACCGCGGTATCAATAATTTCGCCGGCTTGCAGTGGCGCACTCTCTTTTAAGGTTTGAGTTTGTCCATCTTTGGCGACAAATTCAATTTTAAAAGAGGTTGCTTCGGCCACGGTCATGGATTTTTCAGAGCCGTAAAAATCCCCTTCCGACATGCTCGCCACATGAGTTTTAGAGTCGGATGACCACGCACCCATGGAATGAGGATTTTTCTTGGCGTAATTTTTAACCGACGGTGGCGCACGACGATCGGAATTGCCTTCACGCAACACTGGGTTAACCGCACTGCCTAATACTTTGGCGTAAGCGGCTTTAATGGTCTTCTCTTCATCCGTTGTTGGCTCGGCTGGGTAATTAGGCAACGCATAGCCCTTGGCTTGCAGTTCTGCAATGGCGGCTTCTAATTGCGGAATGGATGCACTGATATTGGGTAACTTGACAATATTGGCATCGGAACGTTTGGCCATTTCACCCAATTCAGCCAGTGCATCGCGCACTTGTTGCTCGGGGGTTAAATAGCTTGCAAGGTTGGCAAGAATTCGGCTCGCTAATGAAATATCACGCGTCTCTACCGACACATCTGCCGCCGCTGTAAATGCGTTAACGATGGGCAACAAAGAGTAAGTGGCGAGTGCGGGAGCTTCATCGGTGAGCGTATAAATAATCTTAGCGTGTTCAGACATGGCGTTTCCTTACTTTAGAGACCTTTGCACAAGGGGAGATGCTCAAACCACATTTTCAAGTAGCTTGGGCATCTCCTCTCCCCTTGTGCAAAGACTCAATTAATTTTTAAAATGTTAGAATGGTCACTATTTTAACCGACTAAACCAAACAATATTTAAAATATCCACTCCTTATGAGACCTTTGTACGAGAGAGCTACGAGAGAAAAAAGAGATAAAACTTGACTGATTGAGGCGGGAAATACAGGGAATAGCGAGCTATTCACAAATTTTTCAACGAAAATCAGGCGTATTTTAGCCTTTTTTATCTGTGTATTCTCTCGTGCAAAGGCCTCCTTAATAAAGGCCTTCTACTATTATGAGCAACCTACTTCTGTTTAACAAACCGTTTAATGTACTTTGCCAGTTTACCGATAGCAGCCCACAAGCAGGCGAACGTGAAACACTGGCCAACTACATTAAACAGAAAGGATTTTATGCTGCGGGACGATTGGATCGGGACAGCGAAGGTCTTTTATTGTTAACCGATGATGGCAAGTTGCAACATAAAATATCCGATCCAAAATACAAACTTTCCAAAACCTATTTAGCCCAAGTAGAGGGCGATATAACACCAGAGGCCATTAAAGCACTGGCTAAAGGTGTAACGCTCAAAGATGGAGTTACCCGCCCTGCCCGCGCCAAAAAAACCCCTCCCCCTCTATGGTTATGGGATAGAACACCCCCCATCCGGGAACGCAAACAGATTGCCACCAGCTGGGTTGAGCTCACGATTACCGAAGGTAAAAATCGCCAAGTAAGACGCATGACCGCCGCTGTTGGCTTTCCAACCTTACGGCTGATACGAACTAAAATTGGAGACTGGACATTGCAAGACTTAAAGCCAGGAGAGGTGAAACCCGCAAATACGGGGTCAGAGTAAAACAACTTATTTTACTCTGACCCCAGGCTTGCTGATTTGTGCACTAAAACCTAATTCGAATACTGCTCTTTGCTCTGTTAAAATAGCCAGCCAATTAATCCATTCTAAACATGAAAACACATATGAAAAATACCCCTAATCTAGATAACGCAAATATTAAAGTCATTGTTGGCCTGTCGGGCGGCGTGGACTCCTCTGTTGCGGCTCTGTTGCTCAAGCAACAAGGATATGAGGTGGAGGGGTTGTTTATGAAAAACTGGGAAGGCGATGATACCGATGATTACTGCCCTGCCGCTGAAGATTTAAAAGATGTGATGAAGGTTGCCGAAGCTCTGGACATTCCCGTGCACATTGAAAATTTTTCTGGTACGTATTGGGACAATGTATTTGAACATTTTTTAGCAGAATACAAAGCAGGACGCACGCCCAACCCCGATATTTTATGCAATAAAGAGGTTAAATTTAAGGCCTTTTTACAGCACGCACTCGAATTAGGTGCGGACTACATTGCCACAGGGCATTATGCGCGCATTCAACGAGATGAAGAGGGCGTTTGCCATCTCTTAAAAGGGCTGGATAACAATAAAGATCAAAGCTACTTTCTCTATACGTTACAACAACATCAATTGCAAAAAACGCTGTTTCCTGTCGGTGAGTTAGAAAAACCCTTGGTACGAGAAATGGCCGAACAAGCAGGACTCATCACACATAATAAAAAAGACAGCACGGGTATTTGCTTTATTGGTGAACGTAAATTTAAAGATTTTTTACAACAATTCATTCCCGCACAACCGGGAGACATAGTGGATGAGTTTGGTAACGTTATTGGCAAACACGATGGACTGATGTATCACACCCTTGGTCAACGCAAAGGTCTTGGCGTGGGTGGCGGACATGGCACGGGCAATGACCCTTGGTATGCCGCGGATAAAAACCTTAAAACCAATCAACTGATTGCGGTACAAGGCAAACAGCACCCACTATTGCAACATCGTTTTTTAGTCGCAGATACGCTGGACTGGGTACAAGGTAAATCTCCCCCGCTTAATGCACAACTCAAAGCTAAAATTCGCTACCGTCAGGAAGAACAGCCCTGTCAAATTCGAGAAGAAAAAAATGGTACGCTGCTGGTTGAGTTTAATGAATCTCAGCTTGCCATCGCACCTGGTCAATCCATTGTATTTTATAACGGGGATGACTGCTTAGGAGGAGGAATCATTGATCAACGCCTTCACTCGACTAAAGAACGACGGTAGGTAAGGTTGAACTCACAATACAGATTGATATAAAGCTTAAACCTCTTAACAAATTCACTATTTAGACTTACCTTAAAGGTTCTACAAAAATGACAGAGTACACGCAACAAGATCGCAGTTTAGCACTTATAGGCATCTATCAGGCCGCACAGCTGGTACA
>JAKITH010000165.1 GCA_021648185.1 Thiomicrorhabdus sp.
GCAAAAAAGTACAAGTCATTTTTCAAGACCCATTTTCCGCACTCAATCCACGCATGACCATAGATGAAATCATTCGAGAAGGCATGGTCAGTCTGCAAGTGGGGTCTGGCAAAAAAGAAGATCAAGATCAACGCATTGAAGAACTGCTAGATCAAGTTGGCCTACTGCCTGAACATAAAAAACGCTACCCCCATGAGTTTTCAGGTGGGCAACGCCAACGAATCGGCATCGCCCGCGCCTTAGCGGTAGAGCCAGAACTCATTATTTGCGACGAACCCACCAGTGCATTAGACGTGACCGTTAGAGCGCAAGTATTAAACTTATTAGAAGATCTACAACAAAAATACCAGCTCTCATTTTTATTCATCACCCACGACCTCTCCATTATTCCCGCGATCGCACACCAAGTTGCGGTAATGAAAGAGGGAAAAATCGTCGAACAAGGCACCGTAGAGCAAGTCATGCACTTCCCAAAACACGACTACACCAAAGCACTGCTTAATTCGGCACCTAAGTTGTTTAAAGAGAAGGTTCTGGTGGCTGGGTAGGGGGGGGGGAGAAATTTAATATTTTTTCCAGCTCTGGAATGAAAAAATATTTACAGGAAATAAGTCTGTGTCTAATAAATATATCAAAGAAATTGTGCTTCATATGACGAGCATTGATAATGTGGAGGCTATTTTAGCTTCAGGTGCATTAATGGCCAAGTCTGTATTAGATGCTAACAATACTTTTTATGAAAATATAGCGCACCAGAATATTCAAGATCGTCGGCAATTAACGCCTGTTTTAAAAGGTGCAAGAGGTTCTTTGCATGACTATGTCCCATTTTATTTTGCAGCCAGATCCCCTTTTACGCGATTAAAAACAGTCGTGTTGAAGGGGTTTCAGGCAATCAAAGTGATATCGTTTACTGGGTCAGTAGAATAGAAAAATTTGCAAATTTAGATGACCCATTTGTTTTTACAGATGGTCATGGCACGATGAGAGTTACAGAGTTTTTTGATGAGGTTCAATTTTTAGATAAAATAGATTGGGAACTGATGTCATCTCAATATTGGCATGATACAGAGGATAATCCAGATAGAAAGAGAAGACGTCAGGCGGAATTTTTGATTTATAAAACCTGCCCATTAAGCCTTATCTTAGGTTTGGTTGTGATGAATGATGCAGTGAAAATGAAGGTTGAAACAATGATTGAAAGCACTCAGTTAGACTTGCAGGTGGTTGTAAAACCCAAATGGTATTTTTAGGAATAAATATGATTAAGTACACAACAGGTAATTTATTACAGGCAGATGTTGAGGCGATTGTAAATACAGTGAATTGTGTTGGCGTGATGGGAAAAGGGATTGCGTTACAGTTTAAACAGGCATTTCCAGAAAACTTTTTGGCCTATGCTAAAGCTTGTAAAAAGCATGAAGTGAGATTAGGTGAAATGTTTGTCGCTGAAAATACTGGCTTGGTAAACCCTCATTATATTGTGAACTTCCCTACTAAGGGGCACTGGAAAAGCAAATCTCAAATTGAAGATATTCGTAAAGGTTTATCTAGTTTAATGGACTGGATTCAGCGTAATAATGTAAAGTCGATTGCGATTCCTCCTTTGGGTGCTGGACTGGGTGGCTTACCTTGGGAGCAGGTTAAAATTGAGATTGAACAGGCTTTTTCTGAATTAAGCGGTGTTGACGTTTTAGTATTTGAGCCTAAAGGTGCTCCCCCCGTTAGTGAAATGAGAGTGAATACAAAGCAACCAAAAATGACAGCGGGTAGAGCCACACTGATTAAATTGCTTAATTTATATGGTGAACAGGGGTATAAACACACCTTGTTAGAAGTACAAAAGCTTATGTATTTTATGCAAGAGTCAGGAGAGCCTTTACGTTTGCAGTATCAAAAACATAAATTTGGCCCTTATGCAGAAAACTTGAATCATGTATTGCAACGCATAGAAGGGCACTTTACCTGTGGTTATGGCGATCGTTCTGCACAAGCTGAAATTGAACTAATAGGTGAATCGGTTAAAGAGGCAGAAAAATTCTTAGAAAGCCATATTGATTCAAAAAAACACTTACAAAGAGTTTCCAGTCTTATTAGAGGATTTGAAACTCCTTATGGATTAGAGCTACTGGCAACCGTACATTGGGTTGCAAAAGATTCAAATAGTACGCTTGAAAAAGTGATAGCAGGCGTTAAGGGCTGGAATGAACGTAAATCAAAGCTAATGAAAGAAGCTCATATTGAGAAAGCATACCTTGCTTTAAAGA
>JAKITH010000015.1 GCA_021648185.1 Thiomicrorhabdus sp.
ATAAGATTCGACAGCTTAAGAGTCGTATTTCATATAGTATTTTTATTCCCTCCCTCACGCCAGAAGAAGTGTGTTCCTACCTTAATTATCGAATGAGGAGGGCCGACTACGAAGGCTTGGATGTTTTTGAGCTGAAAATCTCAAAAAAAATTCATCGATTATCGGAAGGCATCCCACGAACGATTAATACCATTGCTGATAAACTTTTAATGTCTGCTTATAGCTTAGAAGATACAAAGGTGACAAAAAAACACATTGCAATGTTACCTAAAGATATTGTAGAGGGAGTGGTGATAAGAGGGGGGAGGCTTTATTGGTTATTGCTACTTGCACTTGTTAGCGCTATAAGTGTGGCTCTCTATTTGATATTAATGTCTTCTACGCTTAAGGTTTCTTTAAGTTCAGAAAATATTTCGCTTCCATCGCTGAGTGTGAAAGAGAGTACGGCTGTATTACAAAACAGTGAGATGAAGTCAATACCTGTTTTGAACCTGAAAAATCAAGTAACTCCTCTCTTATTGCCCGTCGAGAATATAAAGAGTGAAAATCTCGATGAATTTCCGGACTCTTCTTCTTTGGATCGTGCTAAGCTGGTTAAACAGCCATTAAATAGTTATACCGCTGTTAAGGATGGTGTAGAATCACCTAAATATCGATTTAAGTCTGATGACAGGGCGTACTTTCGGGTGAATGGCTCCTTGTTATCGAATCGTTTGGTTGGGTTGCACTTGAATACGGTAGAATGGTTAATGCAAATGCCTGAGCAAATGTATGTTATTCAACTTGCATCGCCTCATATAAGTACTCTAGAAGAGGCGATGGTTTTTTACCTAGAACAAAATGTTTCAATGGACTCGATACATTTACTCATTGATTTAGGGCGTTCTAGTCCCATAAACCGGTTTAGAGTGCTTTATTTAGCGTCAGCCAGTTATTCAACATTAGAACGGATTATTTCAGAGCTTCCTCCTGAAATAATGAAGTCATCACCTTATATTGTTACAGTGGGTGGTGTGCTTAAAAATATGCAGTATACTCAAAACAACTTAAAACAGCATGGGATAATTAATGTTACTCAATAGTCTTACCATGAAGCCACGTCTGGCCTTTACATTACTTGCTACTTTCTTCATTTCTATGGGTTTAACAGGCTGTTATAACTCTGCTTTTAAACCGCTTCCTGATAAAGCTGAAAAGTTTGTCGTGGACGGGCATATTGTGGCGGCTCCTAAGCTAGATAGTGTGCAAAAAAATAGTTCTCCTATTCCTAGTATTATAGGCAGTAGTACTCCTAAGCTTCCTAGTTTTAAAAATGCATCTTCTTCTCATTATTCAATTACTGCGGTGAATGTCCCTATTAAAGAGCTCTTGTTTCAAGTTGCACAGGATTCGGGTAAGCAAATTGATCTGTACAAAGGGATAGAGGGCAGTGTTACGATTAATGCTTTGAACCAGCCATTAGAAAAAATATTGGAACGTATTGCTGAACAGGCTGGCTTGATGTTTGTGATCGAACACAATACCATTAAAATTAAACCAGACTTACCTGAATGGCGCAATTACATGGTCGATTACGTTAATATCCATAAAGTGAGTGAAGATTCTATTGATATGCGGATGAGTGTTTCTGGTTCAACAGGAACGACGACTAAAAAAACAGGAGGAAGTTTTTCTAAAGTGACCGTTAAGTCAGAACATAATTTTTGGCAAAGGCTGGAGGATAATATAAAGCTCCTAGCTCAGTTAGAGTCTTCTGGAGAGGAAAGCCGTACATTAGGATTTGAGCAGAATACAGTGGTGAACCCTGAAGCGGGTGTTATTTCTGTTTATACCTCCGCGAAAAAACATAAAAATATTAAAGAGTATATTAAAGAGGTTACGACAAGAGTTGATCGTCAAGTCCTAATTGAAGCTACGGTTGTTGAGGTGTTGTTAAACGATCAATATCAAGCAGGTATTGATTGGTCGGTTCTGGGAAGTCGTGCTTTAGGTAATGATGGCGGGTTTAAAATCTCTTCTCCTTTTTCAGGACCACAAGATGGTTTTTCAATTGCAACGGTTGATCCTACGGGAGGAGGATTAGGTGTTACAAGCGGCGATTGGAATATTTTGGCGAATTTAAAGTTGTTAAAAACATTCGGTGAAAGTAAGGTGTTATCCAGCCCTAAGATTATGGCGATTAATAATCAGACAGCACTTTTAAAGGTTGTAAATAATTTGGTTTACTTTACGGTGGATGTCAATACGACGGCTGCAACCGCAACAACGGCTGGTTTGACAACCTATGAGAGTGAAATTCATACGGTACCCGTTGGTTTTACCATGAGTGTAACGCCTTTTGTCAGTGCTAATGGCGATATTACATTAAATGTAAGGCCCACAATTTCTCGTCAAATAGGATCGGTGTTAGATCCAAATCCCGCGCTTAAGGATGCAGGCGTTGAGAGCGCCATTCCAGTGATTCAAGAGAAAGAAATGTCTTCTGTCTTACGTCTTAAAGATAGACAAACCGCTGTAATCGGAGGCTTAATTGAAGATTTAAACAGTCACGATAATACAGGTGTTCCATGGTTGAGTGAGATTCCTATTTTAGGCAGTTTGTTTGCGAGTAGATCAGATCAAATGAAGAAAACAGAGTTGGTTATTTTTATTCGACCAACCATTATTAAAAATCCAGATATTAGTAATGGTGATTTACAGCAGATAGGACGCTTTTTAAAAACCTCTTCCAGTAATAAAGTGAAATAATTTTGAGTGTTTTATTAGAAGCTTTAAAAAAAGCAGCAGAAGACAAGAAAAAAGCATTAGAGAGTTCAGGCCAATCCAATAAGGTTGAGGCTACTCTTGTTCAGGAAGATACGGCTGAAAAAAATACAATTCCTGAATCTTACGTAGAAAGTGACGTGTTGGATTCAAAATTGCAGAATACAGTGAATAAACCAGTAGGAATTAAACTTTCTTTAAATGAAGGTGTTGCCTTAGCACCGTTGGAAACGATTAAACAAACTGAAATAATAAAAAATACTTCTCCGCCTGCTTCTAAAGATAGTCCAAAAATTGCTCTTAAGCTTGATTTAAGTTTAGGTGAAACTCAAAAGCCAGAAAAAGCCTCCGATGCTTCAAAAATTGCTCATGAAGAGGCGTCTGACACACAGGCTCAGGCTTCATTTAAGCTGGCGATAGAGGGTTCAACGGATCAGAGTGACACTTCATTTGATAAATCAGTACCCAAAGAAACCGCTTCACTCAAAGCAGCACAAGTAATAACCGAACAAGATAATTCTTTAGATGATTCTACACTGCGTAATATAGACCTTCCTGATTCTCCCTCCATTGAACCAACTGTAGATGCTATTAAAGAAGCTTCTACCGCATCTGATCCGTTATCAGAAAAAACCAAAGAGAGTAAAGCGGTTGACTTACATTTGGCAAAAAACGACTTGGATGAGGTGTCTATTACACCGGATTTAACCAAGGGTGCCGTAGGCGTATTAAAAAATGAGCTTTTAGAAGACGCTCAAGGCTTACCTGAAAGTGAGGCGGTTACGGTGAGTCATGATGCAACACCAACGCCTATTAAAACTGAAATTGATCGGAATGGACAGCGTAAAGATGAGGTTTCTGATCTGGAAGAAAACTCAACTCAGTTACACCAGCATTCAGCGAAACCTTCAACCCCTCAAACAAATAAAAATCCTCTAAAAGAGGATGAAGACAGTTATAAATGGAGCTTGGATGCGCTTCCAGGTTATTTAGGGCTGGGAAGAAAGAAAAATAAAAAAACAATAAAAGCTTCTACAGATGCTGGGAACCCCATTTTGGTTGCCGGTGCGTTATCTGAAGACCCTGCGAGACCTTCGAAAAGACGTTCTGTTAAATTGATAATCATTTTATTGGTGTTGTTGTTACTGATTGGGATTCTGTTTTATGGGGCTCTTTATTATCAAGAGCAACATGATGCGCTTGAACAACGTATGAAAAAATACAATCTTGTAAAGACACATATTACCGTTGAAGAAGGATTAGACACGGTAAATCAACAACCTGAAAAGAGAGTTGAAAGTCTAGATAAAAATATTGTGGAAGGAGGAAGTCAAATTCCATTGTCTGAAGAGGCAATCTCTATTGAGGCCATTTCAAAAAAATCATTGGTTAATAATAGAAAGTCAGATTCGTTGGTAGAGAATAATCAAACGAGAGAGGAAGTACCATCTCAAAGTGATGTTGAAAACTCTCTCACTGCAAAGGCAGCGATACCCCATAAAGATATTTCTACATCCTCATTAGAAAAGAAAATGAGTAACCGAATTGTTAATGTTCCAAAAACATCGACTCAAATCTTAGATAAAAAAGTAACGGAAGTCGAAAGCAAGGCACCTCGTAAAGCCATTATCGTAGTTCACTCTGAAGAGGAACTCTTATCCGATGCCTATTTAAGTTATGGACAGGGTGATTTTTCTCGAGCACAACAATATTTTGAAAAGGTTTTAACCATGAATTCTAAAAATGAATTTGCATTAATTGGCTTAGGGAATATTTTAGCCAGTGACCAGCAGTATGCTATGGCTATGAATTTCTATCAGAAAGCACTTGCTGCACAGCCATCCAGTTTGAATGCCTTTGAAGCCATTGCGAATATTTCAGCACACATTGAATTAAATTCGGATTGGAAAAATGCACTTTCTGAAATGGCGCAAGATCATTCAGAGTCTGCTACGCTTCAATATGCTTTGGGGAATGTGTATGCAGAAGAAAATGATTGGTTATCGGCTCAGTCCGCCTATTTTCAAGCGGTTGCTTTAGAGCCAGATAATGCAGATTATTTGGTGAATTTGGCGGTTAGTTTAGATCAATTGGGTAAATATCAACTTGCAGCTCGATACTATACGGAAGCGCTGGCTTTTGTGGATGTGGAAGCGGTAAATTTTAATGAGGCTCAAGTAAAAAATCGACTGATCTCAATTAGACAGTTTATGGCGGAGAGAGTGCAGTGAGTGCGACCACCAATCGTTTAAAAGAGCGTTTAATCCGTGAAGGTCATGTAAGTGATGATCAATTACAGGTCGCTTTAATTGAACAGAGAAACACAGGGCAAAACTTAGGTGATATTTTAGTTTCAATGGGCTTTGTGTCGGTTGAAGTGATTCGTGAAATTGTAGGCTCTTACGTTGGCTACAGCTCAATGAGTCTTAAAGAGGTGGTGCCTGATCCCAAAGCAATTTTACTGGTATCTGAAGCATTTGCACACAGCTATATGGTGATGCCGATCAGTTTGAAAAATCAAGAATTTAAAGTGGCGATGACCAATCCCAGTGATATTCTTGTATTAGATAAATTAAAACGCCATTTACAAAATCCGAATATTCAAGTGGTTCCTATATTAGTGGTCGAGTCTGAAATTCAATCGGCGATTGATAAGTATTATGGTTATGAGCTGTCCATTGAAGGCATTTTAAAAGAGCTGGAGACGGGGAAAGCGGATTATAGCCGTCTCTCTTCGGAAAGTGAGTACTCTCAACCGATGGTTCGTTTGGTGGACAATATTTTAACGGATGCGGTAAAAAGAAATGCCTCCGATGTGCATTTTGAACCCGAAGAGGATTATATTCGGATTCGCTACCGTATTGATGGCGTTTTACAACAGATACGTTTATTGCATAAAAATTTCTGGTCAGGTCTCGTGGTTCGGCTGAAAGTCATGTCGGAATTGGATTTAACCGAGCAGCGGTTACCACAAGATGGCAATATGTCTTTGATTGTCCATGGTCGACGTATTGATTTTCGTATTTCCAGCTTACCTGGTTCGCATGGTGAAAATATTGTATTGCGTATTTTGGATCGCGAAAAAGGAATTGTCCCATTAGATGATTTAGGGTTAGACAGCGAATCGTATTCAGAACTTAAGCTCATGATGGGGCGTCCTACGGGTATTTTATTAGTGACAGGGCCTACTGGTTCGGGTAAAACGACTACGTTATATTCTATTTTGAATGAGCTTAATGATGTTGGCGTTAATATTATGACCTTAGAAGACCCAGTGGAATACCCAATGTCTTTGATTCGTCAAACCCCCATTAATGATGAAATTGGAATGACCTTTGCTGCGGGTATTCGCTCCTTGATGCGTCAGGATCCCGATATTATTTTGATTGGGGAGATTCGAGATGCTGAAACAGCAGAAATGTCGATTAGAGCGGCAATGACGGGGCATCAGGTCTTTGCCACATTGCACACTAACTCCGCCATTGGCGCTATTCCACGTTTGCTTGATATTGGTGTATCGCGTTCGATTATGTCGGGAAATATCATTGGCATTATTGCGCAACGTTTAGCACGAAAGTTGTGTGTTTATTGTAAAGAGCCCTATGAGCCTGAAGAATTTGAAAAACAACTTCTGTCTATTCCAGAATCAGAGGCTCCAACTTTATACCGCGCTATCGGGTGCGATCAGTGTAATAATGTGGGATATAAAGGGCGAATAGCCGTTTTAGAGACCTTGAGGTTTACGCCAGAAATGGATGAACTGTTGTTAGAAGGTGCTACACAACATGCTATTTTAGAAAAAGCGGTTGAAAACGGTTTTTCAACGATGATTCAAAGTGGTATTCGTTGGGTTAAAAAAGGCGAAACATCGCTTGAAGAGATCAGTCGAATTGTTAACCTTACCGATTTATTATAGCGAGATAGCCAGTGCAAAATTATCACTATAGTGGCATGAATAAGTTTGGTAAACGTGTATCGGGTACCTTGCCTGCAGCGAATGAACAAGAGCTGGAGTTAAAGCTTAAAAAATCAAATATTGACTTGCTGAGTGCGAGAAAACAATCTAGTCTTTTTAAAGGCAAAGCAAAAATTCCTCGTAAAGACATTATTGGCTTTACCTTTCAGTTAGAGCAATTACTGAAAGCTGGCGTGCCATTAATGGATATTCTTGATGATTTAAAAGACAATTTTGAAAATGATGCTGTTAAAGAGATGCTTGCGAGTATCTATGAAGGCATGGAAGGAGGAAAAACATTTTCAGAAGCATTACGAGAGTATGAAAGCGTGTTTGGTGAAGTCTATGTTTCACTGGTGTCGGTGGGAGAGAAAACTGGTAAGCTTGAAGAGATTCTTGTTAATTTAGCCGAAATGCTTAAGTGGGAAGATGAACTGATCTCGAAAGCCAAAAAAGTGATGATCTACCCTGCGATTGTGGCAACGGTTGTGATTGGCGTGGTCGTACTCATGATGTTGTTTGTGGTACCCGAGTTGGTTGGTTTTATAAGTTCGATGGGTGGAGAGCTTGGTTTTGCGACGGTCGCGCTGATAGCAACATCCGAATTTATTCAAAAATATATTTTAGAACTGTTTTTAACCCCTATTATCTGTATCGTTTTATACAAAGTCGCACGTAAAAAATCACCTAAATTTCGATTGAAAACCGATGAAATGATCTTAAATGTCCCTATTATTGGAGCTGTTTTATATAAACTCAAGTTGGCGCGTATTGCGAACTCCCTAGCAGTAATGTACAGTGCCGGCGTGAGTTTTCCAGACAGTTTGCGTATGTCGAGTATTATTGCCGGCAATAAATACTTGGAAAAAAAGATTATTCATTCGGTCGCATTGATTGAAAATGGTCAGCCGATTTTTGAAGCATTTGAAGAGGCGAATGTATTTCCTCCAATGGCGATTAGAATGGTCAAGGTCGGAGAGTTAAGCGGCGGCATGGATACCTCATTAAAAAACGTCAGTTATTTTTACGATAGAGAAGCGAAAGAGTTGATTGATAAAATTGAACCTGCAATTGAGCCTATTTTAACCGTTGTGATGGGGTTTGTAGTTGGCTGGATTATGGTGGCCGTTCTTGGCCCCATTTACGATACGATTGCGCAGGTTCAATAGATGAAAGCCATATTTTATGTAACCGATGAAGGGCTAACTTGCTATAAAGAGCAAGAGACCATTGTGGATGTTTTTCAGTGGGAAGAGTCGACCTTAATTGATTCCTATTTGGCGGAGCTGCCAGAAGAGACACAAGTCTCTTTGGTCATTGATGTCGTGGAAGAGGAGATCTATTTTGAATGGGCTCCTAAATTGTTGCCTTGGGAGAAAGCGGCATTTTTAGCACGTCGTAAAATGCGCTTTCAAAGTGACGAATTTGTGTTAACCAAATTGCAATGGACGAACTATCAAAAAGAGAGCGAAGGTGGTCGAAAAGAGGAGTTAATCCTAATTTCTTTATTGGCAAACGATGAGGTTTTTTCTGGATTTTTAACCAAGTTGGAAGAAGCACAAATCTTGGTAACGGATATTTATTCCAAACCTTTCCTACTGGTTGATTACTTTAAAAAGCGGGTCAAGGCGCATTTAAAACTGACTAAAAAAGAGTTAGAACAACCTGTTTTAGTGGTCAGTCGAGTGTCGAAATATGCTTTTAGGCAAATATTCTTCTATGAAGGGCATTTAAGAATCAGTCGTTTGGTTGAGCTAGATCACGACACTACCGATATGACGCGTGCATTGGTGCATGAAACCAAATTAGCCATCGCCTATGTGCGCAGTCAAAACTTGATGCCTGCAGACAGTGATGTCGGTCTGGTTTTTTTAGACAGTGACGAAACGTTATTGGCGGGGCTGTTTGACGCTTGCCAACAAGAAGGCTTGCTCCCTGATGGAAAAGAGCCAAGCTTATTTAAAACCTTAACCTTTAATGAATTGACTAAAAATAAGCAATATTGCAGTTTTGATAACGCTCGCTGTTTCTCTAAGCCCGCGATGGTGGACTTTATTTTAACAGACCGCCCAGCGGGGTTTTATTCGACGAAATACATTGAAAAAATTAAAGGCTTTGTTTTAGGCCGGCAGGCATTTATTGCGCTTAATATTTTATTATTGCTTGGAGGGCTTTATTACATTGTCATTTCTAGTGTAGACGCTTATGTAAGCTGGGAGAAGCAGACCATATTAGAGCAAAAAATTGCAGACCATCAACGTGAAGTGACTCGCTTAAAAGAGGTGGTTAAATTTCAAGATGATGCTCAACAGGTTAAGGCATCGGTGGAGTTTTCGAAAGCCATTTTAGACCTAAAGCTCGATCGTATTGTTAATTTTGATATTTATCAGTGGAGTGAGGTGTTTGAGCGACATGAGCATATTCAGATTTCTCGTATGGATTGGAATTTACGAGAACGTTTTGACAGTCGTAAAAGTGAAATTACACTTAATGGATGGGTATTCCCTTTCTATGATGCTTATAAAGACCCCGTTAAATGGGTGGATGCATTTATTGAAGATTTTAGAACGTTACCTGGTGTGGAAGAAGTTATCTTACAAAAAGAGCCTTTAAATCGAAACTTAAGTCAGCAGTTGATTATTGAGGCCACTAAAAAGCCCGTTGACGCACTTCCATTTACGGTAAAAATAAGAGTAAAAGACGTTGAACTTAAGTAACTTTTTATCCGACCCGTTACTTAAACGCTTTTTTTTACGCGTAGTGGTTGTGTTGATCATTTTAACGGCTTTTTTAGCGGGTGCTTGGTACGCTTATGGTGAAGTAGAAAAAGAGTTACAGGCACAGGAACGCCCTAAGGTTCAAAAATTGAATGGGTTGCAAAGTGAGGTAAAATTTTTACAGCGACAGTTGATGTTATATCGACAATATGGAGATAAGTATCAAGAGTTAGTCAAAAAAGGACTGGTGAAACAACAAGATAGAGTGTTTTGGACGGATTCATTGATAGAACTCTCTGAACAATACTTAATTCCCAGCTTAAAATTTACATTTTCAGCTGAAAAACCCTTAACCAGTGCGCTGTTTGCTAGTATTAATATTCCCAATAGGGCTTTTTATTACAGTCGTTTAAAGCTCAGCATGAGTTTACAGCATGAGGAGGACTTGATTCGAGTGCTTGAAACGATCAGTCAAAACATTTCCCCTTTTTACCTGGTCGAGAGCTGTAAAACCAAATTGCTAAATGGCAGAGCACATGTACAAGCCGATTTTAATTTATTAAAGGGAAATGTATCCGCAGATTGTACGTTGATTGTTTTTCATTCTCATGCTTCAGTACAAAAAGCAAAAATGAGATAAATAGGCGTTTTAAATGAGTATTAAACAAGTGGTCATATTGATTGGATTTATCGTTGGGATGTCAGTTTCCAGCTTTGTTTATGCAGAAAACATGAACAATAGTGAGATAAAAAATAATCTAGACAGTACGCAACAACTTAAAAAAGTCTTTTTATCGAAAGAGACGCGAGAAAAAATTGACCAGCAAAGAGAGGCTTATCTGAACCCTGTGGTTGAAAAAAAGACCATCAAACTGTTAGCAAAAACAGGTGGCACAGCGGTTCCTAAGAAAAAACGTATTTATATTCCCCCCAAGGTAAACGTTTCGTTAGTCATGGTTAATCCCGACGGTTCTCGCTTGGTTCGCGTTAACGATAAATACAACCGCTCTCCCTCTAAGCACATTAAAATGGATTTTTCGAATAGCACCGCGCAGGGTGTGCCAGTTAATGTTCAGGGAAGAACACAAGTGGTGCCTGTGGGAAGTACACTGTTAACACGAAAAAACAAACTGGTTAAAACCTATAAGCTTGAACAAGCAAAACGTAAAAGATCAGCACCCAAAACGGAACAAAAAGCCGTGAAACAGCGATTAGAACAAGTGAAGATGTTACAACCCTAATGAATGATGTTAGCGCTCCAATTCTCTCCTTAATTCTTTTGCTGGCAGGAATGGGTGTTTTTTTAGCCATTAAACTTTTCCGAAGCCAAAAACAACAGCAACAAATTGCCCTGCAGCTGCAGCAACAAAGCGAGCAACTGATTCGGCAAGAGGCTTTGGTGGAGCAACTTGCTGAACAAAAAATGCAAAATTCCTTGTTAAATCAGCAATTGGCTGAACTCCAATCCATTAAATCGGTATTGCCACATAAAGAGACTCAGCTCGATGAGTTGAAAGCGCAATTGCAACAAAAAGAGCATGACTTAAATCAACTGCGTAATGAGCTGAATTACCATGAGTCGCGAGTGGCTGAGTTGACCGTACTACTGGAAAATGAAAAGAGTCACTCCCAAGAAAAACTCGCACTGTTAGAGAGCACGAAAAAACAACTGGCCAATGAGTTTGAAGTGCTCTCCAACCGTATTTTTGAAAGCAAGCAAGCGCAGTTCACTCAGCAAACCCAATCGACAATGGACGCTATTTTAAAACCCGTTCAAGGCTCATTAGAGGCATTTAAGCAACGAATTGAGTTGGTGCATAAAGAGGACGTAAAAGAACGCGCCAGTCTAACGGAGCAGTTGCGACAACTGCACACCTTAAACCATCAAATGAGTGAAGAGACGCAAAACTTGACCCAAGCCTTAAAAGGCGACAGTAAGCTTCAAGGAAACTGGGGCGAGTTAATTTTAGAACGACTGCTCGAACGCTCAGGATTAACGGAAGGTGTTGAGTTTGATCGTGAAAAAAGCTTTACCGATGAATCGGGTAAACGTTTAAGACCCGATGTTATTTTAAATCTGCCCGATAATAAACACGTGGTGATTGATTCCAAAGTATCGCTGTTGCACTATGAACAATCGTTAAACAGCAACGATGAAACCGCGCGAGCCAGTGCATTAAAGCAACATCTTCAAAGCTTAAAAAACCATATTGATACCCTTGCGGACAAACGGTATGAATCCTTAGACCAACTCAATGCCCCCGATTTTGTCTTGATGTTTATTCCGATTGAAGGGGCGTATTTAATGGCGATTGAAGCGGACGCCAGTATTTTTGAAACCGCATTTGAAAAACGGGTGGCGGTGGTTACACCCACCACCTTGTTTACCAGTTTAAAAACCATTGAACAGTTGTGGCGTTATGAGCGTCAAAGTGAAAATACGCTGAAACTCATTAAACGTGCCGCCGAAGTACACGATAAGTTTGTAGGGTTTGTTGAGAGTTTTGAAAAGGTCGGCAAACAGTTACAAACGGCACAAAATACTTATGAAACGACTCGTAGCCAAATGTTATCAGGCAAAGGTAATTTGGTTAGACAGGCCGAAATGCTTAAAGAGTTGGCGGGTAAAACCAAAAAAGAGATTCCAGAACATCTTTTAGAGGAGGCAGAGAGTGGCATGGATGAAGTCAGTCCAGCGTTATTAAAAGAAGAGTCATCTGTTTAAACAGGGTTCTGGATTGATTAATTGACCACTCTATAAGACATACAGAGCCATTTTTTGTGTTGTAACAAAGCGTTTTGATAGCGAACTTGTAAAGCATAGGGCAGTTCGAGTATTTCAATGAATTGATACCCCATCTTGAGGTAGAAGGCTTTGAGGTGTGGCAGCGGAAAGGTCATTATCTGGCGAGCTTTGGTTTGTTGCTGGATGAATGCTATGAGCCTGCCAGCAATGCCTTGGTTGCGCCAAGCTGTTTCAATGTATACACCATGCAACCAATCGGCGCTGTCGGTTATTTTCTTAAGTTTAGCAACCCCTATAATGGCTTGGCTGGAGGGATTGTTTAAACGCACAATGAATACCGTATCGTCCGGTTGTGCTTGGTTTTGCTTATGCCGTTCTGTATCTTGCCTCTGGCCTGTTTCAGCACCATCGGGCGGAGCAGGCCGTCTACTCACTGGCAGAACAACGCGGTCATCACGTCGAACGTCTGCAGGTAAAACCCAGCTTCGGTAACCGCCATGTGTGGAAGCTGATCTACGAATATGACGGGCGGTATTATGTCGATGCTGTGAGATTACTGATGAACACCGAGTACATCATCGGTACTTCCATACAGAAGCTGGATGTGAGACGGGACTTCCCATGGTTGCCTGAAGACAGTCAGCAGGCGATCGATATCGAACGTTTCCGCTGGTTCTCTGACGGTTATCTTGCAGTCAGTCGGCGCAATCCGAAGCTGATTATGGACGTGCGTTATTCTTATTTACCGAACCGAATCAACTCGATGTGGGGCGTGAAAGTGGACAAGCAGCTGATCG
>JAKITH010000166.1 GCA_021648185.1 Thiomicrorhabdus sp.
GCATGGAACGTTTAAATTTAACCGATTTAGGCTTACCCCAAAATCTTGAAGAGGGAGTACAAAAGCTTTTGGCAAAACCGCATGGTATTTTATTGGTGACAGGGCCAACGGGTTCAGGTAAAACCACTACGCTGTATGCAGGGCTGGGGCGTTTAAACGACAGCCAGCGTAATATTATGACGATTGAAGACCCTGTAGAATATAACATTGAAGGCATTAACCAAACCCCTGTTAATCTCAAGGCCGATATGACCTTTGCCAAAGGGTTAAGAGCCATTTTACGTCAAGATCCAGATGTAATTATGATTGGTGAAGTGCGTGATTCTGAAACCGCTAATATTGCAGTTCAAGCGTCGTTAACAGGGCATTTGGTGCTTTCAACCTTACATACCAATACTGCTGTGGGCGCGATCACACGTTTACGAGACATGGGTGTTGAACCTTTTTTGTTGGCATCCAGTTTAATTGGTGTGTTAGCACAGCGATTGGTTCGACGATTATGCACGCACTGTAAAATAGCGCATGTTGCAGACCCAGCCGAGTGTGAACTTTTGGGCGTAACCGAGGCAGAAATTTTTCTTCCCAAAGGGTGTGAACACTGTCAGCAGAGTGGCTATCGTGGGCGAATGGGATTATATGAGTTGATGCCTGTGGATGATGAAATTCGACAAATGATTCATTCCGATGTTTCAGAGTCTAAAATTGAGAAGTTGTTAAGACAACAAGTTCCTTCTTTAGCAGAAAGTGGTTATCGTGCGGTATTGGATGGTAAAACCAGCTTAGAAGAAGTGTTACGTGTCACGCAACGCTAGGGAATCATAAATGGCTGTATTTGAATACAAAGCATTAACCAAAGAGGGTAAAACCACAAAGGGATTACAGGAAGGGGATTCTGAACGGCAGATACGCCAAATTTTGCGAGACAAAGGCCTTACACCCGTTGCGCTAGTGCAAATTGAAAAGAAAAGCACGCAAGCAAACGCGGCGAAAAAAAGTTTTTTTGTACCCAAACTAAAAGTGGCAGAGTTGGCGCTGTTTACCCGAGAATTATATACGCTATTAGATGCCAGCACCCCGTTAAAAGAGGCGCTTAAAGCGCTGTCAACGCAAAGTGAATCAAAACAGGTCGCGCGGTTTATTACCAGTTTGCACACCCATGTTTCAGAAGGGTACTCACTCGCAAATTCGATGGCGTTAGCACCAGTGAGCATTCCTAGAGACATTATTGCGACGATTCAAGCTGGGGAAGAGAGCGGACATTTGGATAAAGTATTGTCTCGTTTGGCCGAATCGGTCGAGCAACAAGATAAGTTAAATAAAAAAATGAAAGCTGCCTTAATTTATCCCATGTTAATGGTGGTGGTGGCCATTGTCATTGTTTTTCTCTTAATGATTTATGTCGTGCCTAAAATGGTCAGTATGTTTGATAATATGCAACAAACCTTGCCACCATTAACGCAAGGGATGTTGAGTTTAAGTGCGTTTATTCAAGCCCAATGGCCATTGATGTTGGTGGTGGCTATTGCAGTATGGTTAGGCAGTATTTGGGCCATGAAACGACCTAAATGGCGTTTTGCCGTGCATTCGTTTTTATTGAAAATTCCTGGCTTAAAACGGTTTTTAATTTACTCTGCCACCGCGCGTTGGTCTCGAACTTTTGGGGTATTGGTGCTAAGTGGGGTGGCGATTAAGGATGCGCTCAAAATTTCTGCCGAGGTGATGACTTTGGATCCCATGAAAAAAGGGGTGCTAGATATGGTGGAAGAGGTTAGAGAAGGTAAGCCCGTTCATCATGCCATGAAAACGGTTGGATTTTTCCCCCCCCTCCTATTAAATTTGGTTAAAACAGGCGAAGGAAAAGGGCAGCTTGATACCATGTTGATTAAAGGCGCGGAACATTATGAGAACGCTGTCGAATCAGCCGCGACTGCCTTAATGAGTGTTTTAGAGCCTGTGTTAATTGTGGTGATGGGCGGAATCGTCTTAACGATTGTTATGGCGATTATGATGCCGATGTTTGAAATGAATCAAATGGTGGGGTAATAGTCTATTGGACAGCCTCCTAGTAAATTTTTCCAATTATATTTTTAATAAAGAGAAGAGAAAAATGACAAATAATTATTTAAAAGCACAAAAGCAGCGTGGTTTTACATTAATTGAGTTAATGGTCGTGGTGGTAATACTGGCCGTATTAGCTGTAGTGGTTGCACCGAATTTAATGGAGCGCCCTGATGAGGCG
>JAKITH010000167.1 GCA_021648185.1 Thiomicrorhabdus sp.
CAACCAACAAGTAGGTCACAGGCGCAATCACCCCCACAAGCACCAAGGTACTCATGGCCGAAGCCGCTAAGGTTTTTGAGCCTTTGCAATGGGGCAACAAGTTTTCATACAAACGATAGCTGGCGGTGGCTAAAATCATTGCAAAAAACAGCGCTTCTAAAAAGGGCGAAAACAGCCAAATTAAGCCTATTAATGCCAGCAACAATAAAATGATTAAAAAACCTTCCTCATAAGGACGATTGTCACGCATAATAAAACCTCTAGTCAAAAAAATTCAAAAGTAGAGTGTATCTTAATATGAATACCAATATTGCAGAAGTCATTATCCGCCCGGAAGGTTCTCTTCAAATCTTATCCCATCAAGAAGCTACTCAGCTCTGTGACTGTTCAGATGAAGGACTAAATGACTTGTTGGTGCAGTGTGCCTTAGCGGTATTAAATACTGGCTCTAAAGAGGACAGTAACGATGGCTTACGCGCCAAATTTCCAGACTTTGATATCAAAGTCACCGTGAAAGGCCGTGGCGTGCAAGTGACCCTTAAAAACCCACCCCCCAGTGCGTTTGTAGACGACCAATTGATTGTTGGTTTAAAAGAACACGTCTTTGCCGTTATTAGAGACTTGGTTTACACTCGAAATGATATTTTAGAAAACCCACAGTTTGACTTAAACACTTCCGATGGCATTACCAACGCTGTGTTTCATATTGCCCGTAATGCGCAATTACTGCTTCCCAATGTCAACCCCAATACCATCGTGTGCTGGGGCGGACACTCCATTCCCGAGAGTGAATACAAATACACCAAAAAACTGGGCTATGAACTGGGCTTACGTAATTTAGACATTTGTACCGGTTGTGGCCCTGGCGCCATGAAAGGGCCCATGAAAGGCGCGGTATTAGGACACGGCAAACAGCGTAATCAAAATGCACGCTACATCGGTCTTACCGAACCAGAGATCATTGCCGCCGAAGCGCCCAATGCCATCGTGAATGAGCTGTGTATTTATCCCGACATTGAAAAACGTTTAGAAGCCTTTGTGCGATTAGGGCATGGTATTATTATTTTTCAAGGTGGCCCTGGCACCATGGAGGAGTTACTGTACCTGTTAAGCATCAAACTGCACCCAGACAATAAAGATCTACCTCTACCGGTGATTTTAACGGGCAATGAGCAGAGTAAAACCTATTTTGAATCGGTGGTAAATTTTATTAATGTCACCCTTGGTAGCGAAGCCACACAGCATCTCGAAGTGATGATTAACCGCCCACGAGACGTGGCCACTAGAATGACCGAGTTCATGGCATTGATTCGCCAAAACCGTAAAGACAGCAGTGATGCTTACTATTACAACTGGAACTTAAAACTAACCCTAGATCTGCAAACCCCATTCATTCCAACCCATCAAACCATGTCAGAACTCAATTTACATAAAAATCAACCCATTCACGAACTCGCCAGTCAATTGCGCAAAGCCTTCTCTGGTATTGTGGCAGGCAATGTAAAACAAGACGGCGTAAGAGAGATTGAAAAGCACGGCCCTTTTGAACTCCATGGAGACCCTGCCATTATGGCGGCAATGGACGATCTGTTACAAAGCTTTGTGGAACAAAAACGCATGAAAATTGACGCCAGCACGTATAATCCCTGCTATAAAATACACCGAACTTAAATACCGAGAGACCTTTGTCGCTCTCACCGTGAGAAAACACATGACTTTTGAAGATTTTGACCTAGATGACATTCTATTAGAAGCCATCAAAAAACAGGGGTATCACAACCCCACGCCCATTCAAGAAGCGGCCATTCCACTTCTATTGGAACGCAAAGACATTCTGGCTGGCGCCGCCACAGGAACGGGAAAAACAGCCGCATTTGTGCTGCCCATTTTACAGCACCTGCTGGACGTGCCCAAACGCGCCTCAAGACATCCAAGAGTGCTTATTTTAGCGCCCACTCGTGAGCTGGCCTTTCAAATTCATAAAGTGGTCAATCAAATCGGCACGTATGGTAACTTTCCGTCCGTCATTATTACCGGTGGCTTTAAACAAGGCCAACAAGCCGAAACCCTCACCCGAGCCTGCGATATTTTAGTCGCCACCCCCGGACGACTCGCCAAGCTCATGGAAGAGGAACACGTTGATCTTTCTTACATAGAAATCGTCATTATCGACGAAGCCGACCGAATGCTCGATATGGGACAAGGGCCAACCGTTCGCGCCCTGCTTGATGCCA
>JAKITH010000168.1 GCA_021648185.1 Thiomicrorhabdus sp.
GTTATCTAAGTATTTGCCGTTTTAAAATTTCTTCCCCTTCCTTTTTTATTAAGCTTAATGTAGAGGGGGGGAGAAATTTTAAAAAATCAAAAAAACAAAGGAAGTGTCTGATGAATATACGATTACGAGTACAGCAAGGGGCTATTCTACTGGCTCTGCTCATGGTTTGGAGCAGTTACAGCCATGCTGAACGTATTAAAGACATTGCCAATGTAGACGGCGTGAGAGCCAACCACTTGGTGGGATATGGCTTAGTGGTTGGATTAACAGGATCCGGTGATAAAACCCCGTTTGCAGAGCAAAGCTTGCTCAGCATGTTAAACAAGTTTGGTATTCACATGCCGCCGGGGATTAAAACGAAATCCAAAAACATCGCCGCCGTAGCCGTTCATGCAGAACTGCCCGCGTTTGCCAAACCGGGTCAAAAAATTGATATTACCGTCTCCTCTTTAGGGAACGCCAAAAGTTTACGTGGGGGAACCTTAATATTAACCCCATTAAAAGGCGTGGATGGCAATGTGTATGCCATTGCTCAAGGTAATTTAGTAGTAGGGGGGTTAGATGCCAGTGGTGCCGATGGCTCTCGAATTACCATTAATATTCCCAGTGTGGGGCGTATTCCCAATGGGGCGATGGTGGAAAGAACCGTGAATACCGGCTTTGAGCTGGGGAATACCATTCGTTTAAATTTAAAAAATTCAGACTTTACCACGGCCACGAACATGGTGAATGCCATTAATGATCTGTTAGGCAAAGGAACGGCTAGCGCATTGGATGGCAATACGGTGGAAGTGATGGCACCAAGACTGCCCAATCAACGTGTTTCCTTTTTATCCATATTAGAAAATATTGAAGTGGTCTCAGGTCAGAGTGCCGCTAAAATTATTGTGAACTCCAGAACCGGTACGGTGGTCATTGGACAAAATGTACGCGTTAGCCCAGCGGCGGTAACCCACGGAAGTTTGATTGTAAAAATTACCGAAACCGTTAACGTCGACCAGCCTAACCCCTTCGCAGGAGGGAATACCGCAGTAACGCCCAATACAGTGGTGGATGTTCAGACCAACGGCGATGGGCATATGTTTAAATTTCCAAAAGGTGTTTCACTGGATGACATTGTGCAAGCGGTTAATAAGGTAGGAGCCGCACCGGGCGATTTGGTGGCTATTTTAGAAGCCCTTAAACAGGCCGGTGCTTTAAAAGCCGAATTAATTATTATTTAGTGTGGGAGCAAGATAGAATGGAATTATCAAATACAATGCAACCCAACCAGTCTTCTTATAGTGAAGCGCACCACAATTATGCGGATTTAGCGGCATTAGGCGATTTAAAAAGACAGGCAAGAGAAGATCAAGAGTCGGTTTTGCGTCCTGTTGCAGAACAGTTTGAAGCCCTATTTGTACAGCAAATTTTAAAAGAGGCTCGAAAGGTTAGTTTTGATGATAACTGGTTGGACGGAAATCAAGGCGATTTCTATAAAGATTGGTATGATAAACAACTGTCATTAAATTTATCGGCTAAAGGAACACTAGGATTTGCCGATAAAATAGTAGAGCAGCTTTCACCTAGCATTCCTGTGACTCTAAAATCGCAAGTTGAAAGCCCAATAAAAGATCAACAGGTAGAAAAAACAGCGGCAAACAAGGCTTCGCCATCAACCGAGCAAGCATTGGCACTTAGGTTTACTCAGCCTTAAAATTTTTTTCCCTACACGCCTCACTGAAGAAGGATTTACGTTATGGCTGATATGTTAAGTATTGGAACTTCGGCAACAAATAGCTTTAAAAGAGCGTTAGACGTGACCAGTCAAAACGTTGCCAATGTCTCTACAGAAGGCTATAGTCGACAACGTGCCGAAATCGTCAGCAACAGTCCAGGTTCAGCAGGAGCACAGTTTGTTGGAACTGGAGCTCGGGTTGAGAGTATTGAGCGTATTAATGCGGAATATTTACAAACCCAACTCTCCAGCAGTCAGTCAATGGTAAATCGTTATGATACTCAGGTGCAATTAGCCAACCAAGTGGAGGGGGTTATTGCCAGTAACGATCAAGGCATTCAAGAGTTTATGCAGCGTTATTTTGATTCATTGCAGAGTTTGTCAGACAACCCGACTTCGGATACGGGTCGACAAATGCTGATTGATGAGGGAAACAACCTAGAAAGTCATGTTGGAAATTTAATTTCGGTATTAGATGAAACAGAGTATCAAGTGAATGCCCAAATT
>JAKITH010000016.1 GCA_021648185.1 Thiomicrorhabdus sp.
AAAGTTACCTTGCTCGATACTTTCATACAGGTCTTTTTGATGGCTCTCTCGATCTTGACCAATCAGTGTTTCGGCTTCTTCATCCGTTAAATTTTCAATGCCTTGTTGAGTTTTAAAATGGAATTTGACCCAAAAACGTTCATTATCGGCATTAATAAAGCTAAAGGTATGGCTGCCAAAGCCATGCATGTGGCGATAGGTTTTTGGATTGCCACGATCGCTCATTAAGATTGTGACTTGGTGCAGGGCTTCGGGTAAAAGTGTCCAAAAATCCCAGTTATTTTGTGCACTGCGCATATTGGTACGTGGATCACGTTTAACGGCGTGGTTGAGGTCTGGAAACTTAAGCGGGTCTTTTAAAAAGAACACGGGGGTATTGTTGCCTACGATGTCCCAATTGCCTTCTTCGGTATAAAATTTAAGCGCAAAGCCTCGAATATCGCGTTCGGCATCGGCGGCTCCGCGTTCACCAGCAACGGTTGAAAATCGGGTAAACAATTCGGTTTTTTTGCCGATTTCAGAGAACAGCTTGGCTTTGGTGTATTGGGTGATGTCGTGTGTGACGGTAAAGGTGCCAAATGCACCTGAGCCTTTGGCGTGCATCCGGCGTTCAGGAATGACTTCACGATCAAAATGCGCCAATTTCTCTAAAAACCATACGTCTTGCAGTAACATGGGGCCACGTGGTCCAGCGGTGAGTACATTTTGGTTGTCTGCAACGGGGCAGCCGTTGGTCATGGTGAGTTTAGATGATTTGGGTGTTTTGCTCATGGTAAAACCTCAACATTGAAGAAATAGGAGGTTTTATCATACCTACTATTTCATTCATGTTGAATGATTTTAAGTGGTTTTTTATTTAGGCACAAAGGTGAGATTAAAGGTCACTGGAACGGTGGGTGAAATGGAATCGAGTCGTGCGATCTTGCGTAGTCGTTCAATGCCTTTTTCTAAACCAAATTGTTTAGCGGTAATGAGAATGGGGGTGATTGGTGTGACTAAGATATCGCCATCAGCATGTTTAATGACTTTGACCGTTGTGCTTAATTCTTGTGTTATACCATGAAGGTTCAGCGTAAAGTTAACGGTTTCGATATAGGTATTTCCTGCTTCCAGAGCGTCAAGCTTTTCAGGTGAAATGGTGGCCGTAATGGAGGCTTTTGGATAGAGAAGTACTTCAAATAGCATCGCTTTTACGCGTTCGTTACGAATAGGGATATCGGTTTCAATGCTCTCTAAGTTGATTTTAATATTGAGTTCACCCTCGTCACTGAGTGTGCCACTTAAGGTATTAATATAATTAAGCTCACTAACCTCATTGTTTTTAGTGGATACATAGTAAACGTTAGAGTCAGCATTTTTGAGCTGCCATTCTGCATAGGCATTTGAGCAGCCGAGCAAAGAAATGAGTAAAATAGAGTACAGTTTATTCATGAACAACCCTTAAAGTTGATTTATGTTAAGTATGTATTAGGTGTGTAATATACCTTGTTTAAGGAGTGTTGTGTTAAAAGTTCTAAAGTTAATGCGTAAAAAACCCTACTTAGTGCGTTTTGTCTTTCTTCGTTCTTGGCGTAGTTTCCAGTTTTTAGCCACTTGCTGGCGCCAGAGTAGGCGAATCAGAATAAAGCAGGTCACGCCAAGCGTGATGCCTACCACCGTGCTGCCCAAGTAGAGTGGTTGCCATAAATCGCCTAGCATGTTCATCATCCAGTCCCAACTGAGTTCAAAATGTAGGTTTTCATCAGGTTGTTGGCCAAGTAAATAGGTGCCCACAACATAGTTAAAATAGAAAATTGGCCCCATGGTTAAGGGGTTACTAATCCAGACTAAAATGACACTCAAAGGAAGGTTTGCTCTAAAAATAATCGCACACAGTGCCGCAAAAAGCATTTGAGAAGGGATGGGGATCGCCATCCAAAACAGGCCAATTAAAAAAGCTTTAGAGACCGAGTAACGATGTAAATGCCATATACTAGGATTATGTAGCCAAGTGCCTAAAAAACCTAAGCCTTTAAGGCTTTTGATTTTTTCAGGAGTCGGAATATAACGTTTAATGAGCTTTTTAGGCATGTTTCTTCGTTTTGTATTAGTCTTTATTGTGAGTGTTTTGTTGTTTTATCAACAAGCCGAGTCTCCGCCACTTTGGTTTGGGCTGGTGACATTATGCCTTGCTGTAGGGCTTATTTGGGTGGTTCGTAGCGAACAGCTATTATCCACGCTTCAACGGTTGCCTTTTGAATATCAAGCTAAGTCTTCCATGTTATTAAACAGCCTTCTTGGTCTCATTATAGGCATCTCATGGGTGTTTTGGCAGACTTTTTTTACCCCAACGATTCCTGAACGAGCTTTAAATCAACCTGTATGGTTGGTTGGAACCCTTATTGAATTACCAAATCAATCACTTAGCAAGCACCGAGTGCGTATCAAATATAAGATAAAAGTGGATGAAATTTCGTTGGATTCATCCCCCGCCTATCCCCCTGTTGTTTCGTATGCAGGGCAGCCTAAGCCTATCGTCTCTATTAATTGGTATGTTAGCCGTAATGCATTGTTAACGGAACACGCCTTACCGCAACTTGGGGAGAGGTGGCGGTTTCGTGTTAAGTTAAAAGCCAATCATTTCACCCTAAACCCCAGTGGGTTTGATTATGAAGCGTGGTTATTGCAACAAGGCATTTCGGCAACAGGCTATATTAAGGCATTGACTCGTAAAGAGAAACGATTGCAGGATGATCCGATGTTGGTGATGCAAAAAATTTCAGAAGCATCTGCATTGAGCCTATTTGCTTGGCGAAATACGTTAGCAACACGATTGAATACGGTGTTTGATAAAAGTGAATATGCCTCTTTTTATCGTGCTTTAACCTTTGGCGATAAGTCGGATATAGCCTCCGAAGATTGGATTTTATTGCAAAACACCGGAACGATTCACTTAATGGTGATTTCGGGTTTGCACATGGGCATTATCGCCTTTTTAGGCTTTTGGTTTTTTAAACAGGTTTGGCGTTGGGTTGGCTATCGTCAGACGGCTATGGATTTGCCTAAATTTGCCGCTCTGGGTGGCTTGCTGTTTGCTACGTTGTATTTAATGGTCTCGGGTTTTTCCATTCCTACCCAGCGAGCTTGGCTAATGGTGGTAGCGGTGTTGGGCTTTGTACTATTGCGCCGCACGTTTCAGCCGTGGTCCGCTTTGGCTTTGGCGGCGTTATTGATTGTGTTGTTGGATACCACCTCGGTATTAAGCTTTGGTTTTTGGCTCTCTTTTATTGCAGTGGCACTGATTTTTTTGGCTCTTAAATCTCCCCTTATTAAACCACCAGATCTTCCCGTTTCAATCGATGGAACGGTTGAAAAAGCAACGCGTTCTCAGCGTTGGTTTCACGGCTTTAAAACGCTGTTGTGGCTTCAGTTAATTTTAACCTTGGGGTTAGCGCCGTTTTTGATTTGGGCGTTTCACAGTTTGCCGGTTTACAGCTTTATCGCCAATATGATCGCGGTGCCGTTTATTAGTTTTTTAGGGTTGCCTTGGTTGTTTCTCTCTTCGGTCATCGGATTGATTTCGGTGGAAGGGGGTCAATGGATGATTGGCCTATTGGATATGGCATGGCACCCATTCTGGCAGTTTTTACAATGGGTCAATCAACTGCCTTTTCATACCGTGGCGTTTGCAGAACGTTCCATTTTTTGGTTACTTGCCATTTATGCCTTGCTGTTTTTTGGCTTGCGACTGAAAAAAACGTGGCCGCAGGCAGGGGTATTACTGCTGGTCTTTATTTGGATGATGAGCCTTTCAATGGAGGGTTTGAATGGGGTATCGCGTCCAGAGGTGAATCAAGCCAAACTCACGGTACTGGATGTTGGGCAAGCGCAAGCGATTGTGATCGAAACCCAACATCATGTGGTGTTGTATGATTTGGGCGGAAAGTGGGGCGACACGATGGACGGAACCAAGTTAGCGATTCAGCCTTATTTAACCGCACAAGGTTGGTCAAATGTGGACTTACTGATTGTCAGCCACAGTGACATGGACCATGCGGGCGGGTTGCAGCGCTTATTAACGCTCTTTTCTGTGCGGCAAGCGGTGAGTGGTCAGCCCAAGGTATTAAATAAACGGATTGCAAAGGAGGGCTTCTTTACCTTATGCAAAGCGGGTCAGTCTTGGGAGTTTGATGGTGTGGTTTTTGAAATGCTTTCGCCTCGTCCAGATTGGATGGCGTCAACATTAACCTCCGATAACGATCTGTCCTGTGTATTAACAATCACCATAGGGGGGGAGAAAATATTGATTACCGGTGATTTAAGCCAAAAAGGGGAGGTCTTGCTACTGGATGAGTACAGAGCAGAGTCGTTGCAAGCCGATCTATTGATTGCAGGGCATCATGGCAGTAAATCGTCGAGTGCAACGGATTTTTTGCAAGCGGTTTCACCCACAAAAATTGTATTTTCAGCAGGGTATTTAAATCGTTTTAATTTTCCAAGCCCCGCGGTCATCGAGCGAATTGAAAAGATTAATGAACAGGGGGTTCAGCCCGCTATTCACTGGTGGAACACCGCTTGTTCAGGTGCCTTAACCTTTGAAATTTCATCCGAGGGCATAAAAGCGCCGTTAGAGAGTCGCAAAATTCGGCGTAAATGGTATCATCATCGCTGTTTGGATTTACAGCAAGGAGTGCTGTTTCAGTGAGTTGGCCGCATTTTTGGATAGAAAAAACTTGGAAAACCCAACTGTTACGCCCCCTGTCCCAACTGGTATGCTGGGAAGCGGCACGACGTTTAACGCGTTTTAAAAATTCTCCCCCCCCTATGCAAACGTCCGCCACGGTGATTGTGGTGGGTAATGTCGTGGTGGGGGGCAGCGGTAAAACGCCGTTTATTATATGGTTAACCCAGCAACTGCAAGCCAAAGGGTTGCGCGTGGGAATCATTAGCCGAGGCTATGGCGGAAACGCCAAGCAGTGGCCACAATGGGTTACGGAGGAGAGTGATCCTGTTTTGGTGGGAGACGAACCCGTGTTATTAGCCAAGCAGTTAGGGTGCCCCATTGCCGTATCGCCTAAGCGACCTGAAGCGATTGCGTTGTTAAATGAGCGGGAGGCCTTGGATATTATTATCAGTGACGATGGTTTACAGCACTATGCCATGGCACGGGACATTGAAGTGGTATTGATTGATGCACAACGCCAATTTGGCAATGGGTTGTGTTTGCCTGCCGGTCCGCTAAGAGAGTCACTAAATCGACTGAATACCGTGGATTTTTGCATTTGGAATGGCTTAGAGAAAGAAAAGGCGTTTCCATTAAATGTTCCACCCACAACACCGCAGTACCGTATGCAGTTGTTGCCCGTGCGTTTGCGTCAGGTGATGAATCCGGAAAATGTGATTGAGCTGGAATACAATGAAGTAGGGCAGGTTCCCCGTTTTGTGGGTGAGTCCATTAACGCCATTGCGGGCATTGGCAATCCGTCCCGTTTTTTTAAAAGCTTGAGCCGCCTAGGGTTTCAGGTCAATGAATGCGCCTTTGCAGACCATCATGCGTTTAAATGGTCAGATTTTAAAGCGTTTGATACACAAAAACGATTGCTTATGACCGAGAAAGATGCGGTAAAATGTATCAAATTAGCCAAACGGCATCAACAAACTAACTGGTGGTATTTAGAAGTTTCTCCCCAGTGTGATGATGACTTAATTACTGAAGTTTTAACAAAGAGAAAACCACCTTATGGATCCTAAATTACTCGATATTCTTGTGTGCCCCGTCAGTAAAACCAAATTGATTTACGATAAAAAAAGCCAAGAGCTGATTTCAACCGCCGCCAATTTAGCCTATCCGGTGAGAGACGGCATTCCCATTTTATTGGAAGACGAAGCGCGTGTGTTAAGTGCGGAAGAAGTTGAGTCTTACCGTAAGCAAAAAGGTTAAAGAGGTCGGGATTTCCATGTCTTTTATTGTCATTATTCCTGCCCGTTTTGAATCCAGCCGCTTGCCGGGAAAACCGTTGAAAGACATTAACGGTAAACCGATGATTGAGTGGACGTGGCGACAAGCACAACGCTCAGGCGCAAAACGCATTATTATCGCAACAGAATCTCAAGCGGTTAAATCGGTGTGTGAAGCCTTTGGTGCCGAGGTCTGTTTAACAGGCGACCAACACCAATCGGGCACGGAGCGCATTGCCGAAGTAATTGACGTTTTCGATTTGCAAGACGATGAAATAATTGTAAACGTGCAAGGCGATGAACCAATGTTACCGCCAACGCTGATGCATCAAGTGGCCGAAGGGTTGCAATCACACCCCGCGATTTCAATGGCTACACTGTGCGAACCCATTGAAGACGTTGAAACGGTCTTTGATCCTCATGCGGTAAAAGTGAGCCGTAATGTGCATGATTTAGCGATTAATTTTAGCCGTGCGCCACTGCCATGGTCTCGCGATACCTTTGGTGATTCAAACGTGTTGCCCAGTAACTGGCACTATAAACGCCACATTGGGTTATACGCTTACCGAGCAGGCTTTGTAAAACAGTATGTTGCATGGCCTGAGTGTGCGTTAGAGCAGGTTGAAAAACTCGAACAGCTTCGCGTGCTTTGGCATGGTGAATCTATTTTAGTTTTAGACGCATTATGCGATGCTGGGGTTGGAGTGGATACCATGGAAGACCTTGAAGCTGTGCGAACACTACTTTCTCCTCTCTCTAAATTGAGTTGATCCATTGTTAAAATATGCAACGCTACTGATTTTAATTGTTTTTTTCTATTGGCTGATTAAGCAAAAGCTTAGAAACCGTAAGTTGGCACAACAGGGTATTGTGGTGGAGCAAAAAGGGATCAGACCCATTACCTTAATGAGCATTGTCATGTTGGTCATGTATGGCGGCTATCTCATCTATTTTGTGTTCAGCGATGCGCCAATTATTTAATCGGTCACCTGAATTGCACACCATTAATCGACTCTTTTGGGTCGCAACACTCCTGTTCTTGGGGTTAACCTCATTTTACATCACCGCCTACAACGCCTATCAACCTACCGATAAAGAGTGGTTGAGCAATCCAGATTTTAAAGCAGGATTTGACGACTGGAAAATATCGAATCCTGAATGGGTAAAACAAGATGCGTTTGGCGTGGTGAGCCTTTCATTGCCTGAACCCAAAAAATATCTTGCGTTGTATCAACGATTTGATATCGATTCACGCCTACCTCAAGAAAAAGAAGGGGATGCACGACCCACACCGTTTTTATTACAGTTATCAGGGGTAGCACGAACGTTTTCGATTGGTACAGGCGATAAAGAGTGGCATGAAGGCCGTTTGTCTTTGGTTTTTTACGATGAAAAAGGCAAACGGGTGAGCATTAATGCACTTCCCTTGCCGCATCATAATCCTAATTGGCGAGTGTATCGAAAAACGTTTGAAGTACCCAAACAGGTCGCAAGTGTTCGAGTGAATGTGAATATTTTGCAAGTGGCAGGCACCGTGCAAGTAAAAGAGATTCATTTGATGCCCGTGGCGCTAAAACCCGAGGCAAAGTGGGTTCAGATGTTTGGGCTAGTGGTCTGGGTGATGATGATGATCTGGTTAATGTCCAGTTATGCACAATATTTTTGGAGCCGATCAAAAATTGGCGTGCTGTTTGTCGCCGTATTAATGGTGGGGGCGATTGTCTCAGGCGACATTAAGTTGCAGTTGATGAATCAACTGCCTGAACTGGTTTACTCAATCACACCTTCCTTAACCTTGGACAAGGACGTATTTGCCCACTTTTTATTCTTTTTTATCGCGGCCTTAATCATGGTCATAGCTTCTCGCCATAAAGTGTGGTGGCAGGTACTCATTGATTTAGTGTTACTCGGCTTATTTATTGAGTGCGCCCAAGTGTTTGTAGAGGGAAGAACCGCAGACATTATGGATTTATGGGTGGATATGGTTGGCATAATTGCAGGCGGAATCGTGGCAGGGTTTTGGTTCCTCCTCCGTACGATGGTGTGTCGATAGGGATGCCATCAGACTGCTTCTTCAGTTATTGTGTCAAAGGTTAGTCATGGGCTTTTAACCCGCTCCCAGCCTCCCCCTTGCCAAGGGGAGGAGCAACAAATTCCAGATATGTATTCTTAAGTGAATGATTAACAAGGCATTATTTTAATGCGCTAGCCCTGGGGGCTCTACGTTATTTTATGGCTTGAAATTTAGGCAATTTTTTGGTGACTTCTTGAAATTCAATCACTGGAATGTCAGGCAATCCATTTTTAAATGGCACGGGGCGTTCGCCTTGAATCAGTGGGCGAAGATAGTGCAATGCTTCCGCCGTTAAATCCATGCCATCCGAGCTAATAAAGGCATCGGGTACGGTCTTTTCTAAATTGGCCACCTCATGGAGTGGTACGTTTTTAAACTGCCAAGTAAAGGGTTGTTCACTGGTGATCGTGACAATCGGCAACACGCCGTGCAATCCTTGTTTGGCCGCTTCCACCGCCGCAACGCCCGCATCGTACGCCATTTGCCAATCGGTTTTAGACACCAAATGACTGGCAGAGCGTTGTAAATAATCGGGAATGGCGTAGTGGCTTTTTACATTAAAGGTATCGCTAACCAGTTTAGAAATGCTGTAACCCACGCCACCCAGTTGGGTATAGTCTCGCTCATGGGTGTGTTCAATGTTGGCAATGGTGAGGTAGTCGCCTTGTTGATTTCGCAATCCTTCGGACACCGCACAGACGCAATAGCCTTTTTGATTAATCAGGTGTTGCACTTTCTTTAAGAACGCCGTTTGATCAAAAGCGCGTTCTGCGGGGAGTAAAATCAGTGGCACATCGGGCATCACATCTTTAATGAGCCCGGCGGCCAAGGTCAGCCAACCCGTATTGCGTCCCATGGTCTCCATTACAAAAAAACGGGTGGAGGTGTCGTGCATTGAGAGCGTATCGAGCGTGGCTTCTAAAAAACTGCTGGCCAAGTATTTGGCCGCACTGCCAAACCCTGGGCTACAGTGTGAGATGGCCAAATCATTGTCGATGGTTTTGGCCACACCAATACAGTTAACGGGGTGGTTGTGTTGACGGCAGTAGTCGCCCACTTTTTGCGCGGTAATCATTGAGCCATTGCCACCGTTGTAAAAAAACGTACCAATGCGATAGGTTTTAAAAATTTCCAACATACGCGCGTATTGCGCGGGGTTGTGTTCCAGTGGGTCTAAATCAAAACGACACGCTTTAAAGATGGCGCCCGGTTGGTATTTGATGGCGGTTAAAGGCTCTTTTTCTAAGCTGGATAAATCAATTAAACGCTCCTCTAAAATGCCTTTAATGCCATTAAATGCACCGTACATTGTGCCAAACTGATTTGGATTCGCAAACACCGTTTCAATCACCGCCGCCGCACTGGCGTTAATCACCGCCGTTACGCCACCCGCTTGCGCGTACAGAACATTGTTAATGGGGGCGGAAGAAGTAGAAGAGGGGGGGGGACTCTTTTTAGTGCCCCCTTGAGGGGTAGAAAATTTCATTGGTTTTGCTCTTGGGTGAATATAATTTGTCTATTTTTTATGCTCAGTGTGCCTTGCCCCTGTAGTATCGCTAAAAGGGGTTGACCAATCAACAGGTTTCGCCAGCCTGAAAATAACGGTTTTTCGGGTGAATCTCCCCTTAATATGGCGTGAATATCATTACGCTGAAGAAGTGAAGGCAAGTTTAAACGGTACTCAATGGCAACTTGTTGGGCATATCCATTGAGCAGCTGAATTATCGCGTCCTCTTGCGCTGTAGGAGAGGGTACTTTTTTGGGAGGCTGTGGCCACTGATCGGGGGTTTGTTCAAACACCGCATCAATTAGCGCAATCCACTCCTCGCCGTAACTCATAATCGAAGACGATTTGATGTGCGGCACTTTATACAACGCCTCCACCGTTTTGGGCGGACGCTTTGCCATCTGAGTAATCACTTCGTCATTCATCACCCATTTTTTAGGCTGATTATGTGTAATGGCAAAGGTTTCACGCCACTCCGCTAAGGCATACGCAATCGCCAACTGTTTTGGTTTAAAGCCCTTAATACCTTTTAATTTTGCCCCCGCCGTTTTAGGGTCAATCACATACAGCGACTCATTTAAGAGGGCATCGCACTCCTCGTTTACCGCATTGAGTTCTTCGGAGCTAAGCGCCTTTAGGCAGTGTTCATATAACGGCGCAAGGTAGCGAACATCGTCCAGTGCATACTCAATTTGAGCTTCCGTTAGCGGGCGAGCGTGCCAGTTGGTGCGCGTTTGGCTTTTGTCGATGGTAATGCCCAGTGTCTCTTTAACCACCCGAGCAAATCCTGCCATTTCGCCAAGCTTTAAAAAGAGGGTGGCGATTTGTGTATCAAAAATTGCCACGGGCATCTTATGCGCAAGTTGGTACAATACTTCAATGTCTTGGCGAGCGCAGTGAAACACTTTTAAGGTGTTTGCATCGCATAACAGGTCAATAAAAGGCGCAAGCGCGTCTTTTGGATGCACTTGCGTACTGCTCTCTTGTATTTTAAGCGGGTCAATAATCGCCAGTTGCCCTAGGCAGTCTTGAATTTGAATAAGGCTGAGATTGGGAAAGTAAGTGTCCTCCCGCACAAATTCGGTATCAATCGCAATCCAAGTAATTTCTGGGCAGTTGATAAGGTGTTGGCAGTAATCATTGAGTTGGGATTCGGTTTCGACCGATAAAAAAGTAGATTGAGTCATAACTAAGCAGTGTAAAAGAGTGATGGAATCAGAGCAAGGATAATTAAGTGAAAGTGTCAAATAACGTAACAAAAATTCATATTTTAGGCATCGCAGGCACCTTTATGGGAGGCATTGCACAATTAGCAAAAGCCATGGGCGTGCAGGTCTCAGGTTCCGATAAAGCCATTTATCCACCCATGAGCACCCAATTAGAGCAAGCAGGCATCGACGTTTCATTAGAGAACGACCTTAACTTTTTAAATAACGCGCCCGATGTGGTGGTCATTGGCAACGCCAAAAGCAGAGGCGATGCCGCAGTAGAAGCCACGCTCAATACCCTACAACCCTACACCTCCGGCCCCCAATGGTTGGCCGAAAACCTCCTGCACGATCGTTGGGTCATTGCCGTAGCAGGCACACACGGTAAAACCACCACCGCTTCCATGGTCGCATGGATTTTAGAGTACGCAGGGTTAGAACCGGGGTTCTTAATTGGTGGCGTGCCCAGCAATTTTGGCGTGTCCGCTCGACTAGGCAAACGCCCCTTCTTTGTGGTCGAAGCCGACGAATACGACACCGCTTTTTTTGATAAACGCTCTAAGTTTGTGCATTACCACCCGCGAACGCTGGTCATTAATAACCTAGAATTTGATCATGCCGATATCTTTGACAACCTAGAAGCCATTCAAACCCAATTTCACCACTGCGTAAGAACCGTGCCTAATAACGGGTTAATCATTACTCCTAACGACGAATCTAATGTGGATGAGATGATTGCTAAAGGGTGCTGGACGCCAGTTCAAACCCAAGGAAAAGAGAGGGGGGGGGAGAAAATTCCAGACTGGTCTTATGAACTTATTCAGCCAGACGGCTCGGTATTTAATGTGTTGCATCAAGGCAAAAATATAGGCCAAGTTGACTGGTGCATGACGGGCTTACACAATATTCGTAATGCGTTAAGTGCGCTGGCCGCCGCGCACTATTCTGGCGTTATGGCTCGTTGTGCCGTAGAGGCATTAAGCCAATTTAGCGGCGTTGCACGACGCATGAGCTTGGTTGGAACGGTTCAGGTAAAAGAGGGGGGGGGAGAAATTATTCTTTACGACGATTTTGCCCATCATCCCACCGCCATCGCCACCACCCTTGAAGGGGCTAAAAAACAGTTAAACACGCAAGAAACCACCCATAAAACACCCCATCAAAAACGACTTATAGCCGTATTTGAACCCCGCTCCAACACCATGCGAATGGGCATACATCAAACCACGCTTCCCACCGCCTTTCAAGAAGCCGATGCCGTGTACGCCTTTATAGACCCCGCATGGAACTGGCAACTCAATAGCGACTCTTTTACACAACCCATCACCATCGCATCCAGTTACGAACAATTGCTGTCGCAGTTATTAACCGACTTACAAGCGGGCGATACCGTCGTCATAATGAGCAACGGCAGTTTTGGCGGAATACACCAACGCCTGTTGCAAGCACTGAAAAAAGCCCAAAAATAATGAAATTGAATAAATGTCTGAAATTTATTGCTCCTCCCCCTGCCAAGGGGGAGGCTGGGAGGGGGTTAAAAGCCCATGACTAACCTTTGACACAATAACTGAAGAGCAGTCTGATGGTATTAACCCCACCCCTGCCCTCCCCTTGGCAAGGGAGGGAGCCTAACGTGTGCATTTACCTGTTCCTACACTTAATGTTTTTTTAATGCGTTAACCCTGCCTTAGGCAGCCTTTGCGTGAAACGAAGAACTCGGCGCCTGCTTGGGGTAAGTCGAGAAAGGTGTGCAAAGGTCTCAATAAAACTGCTTATTTCATTTTATTTTGAGTGCGGTCTACTTGCTTGATTTTGATATGAATGGCGGCTTTGGCCATTAGATGTGCGCTTACGGGTGCGGTGATGAATAGGAAGACGGTGATTAATACTTCATGCAAACTAACGCCATCGGAGCTAAAACTAAAATAGAGTGCTGA
>JAKITH010000169.1 GCA_021648185.1 Thiomicrorhabdus sp.
AGCGCATGGTGCATTACAATCGTTCCTTGGGATATTTGAGCGTGCTTAGACACATACGCCAGTGGCGAAATAATAGATGGAACCGTAAAGGTTAAATTCGTTAATAATTGATACAGCTTTATTTTTAAGTCTGCACTTCTTATTTGCCCTACGGTTACAAATGCACAATCAAATTCATTACGTAAGGGGGGAAGGTCATCATCAGAACCTATTACACGATACCCTAAAACGGTTTGGCCAACGGTTTTAGGCTGATCAATAATGCCTGCTATTTCATAAATGCCTTGTTGCTCGATCACATCAATGCACGATTTACAGTGCCCGCCTCCGCCAATTAGTAGAATTTTTTTCATAGTCTCACACTACTCGGAATATTCACTAACCGATCTGCCAATACTTTTGAATTTATCAATGGCATGGCAAAACACGTGTTAAACATAGATAGTTCATTTAATAGCGTCCAAACAGGCCGTGTCATCACACCTTGCGCATTGGCGTATTCTAAAAACGCAACTTGCTCTTCTTTAGAGTCTAATAAAATGGCATTTAACCAGTAATTTGATTGGGTATTTTCAGGCTCGGTTATAAATTTAAGCTGGTTTTGGGCACAAAACTTTTGATATTGAGTGGCCGTTTCCCGTTTGTTTTGAATAAAGCCTGCTAATTTTTCTAACTGCGCACATAACAATGCGGCATTTAAATTGGGCATACGATAGTTAAACCCAATTTGATCGTGATTAAACGCCCATTTATGCGGTACTTTTGCAGTGGTCGTAATATGCTTGGCTTGTTTGGCAAGGGTTTCATCGTTGGTTAAAATTACCCCCCCCCCTCCTGCAGTGATGATTTTATTGCCATTAAAGCTGATAGCAGAGAGTAAACCGAACGTACCTGTATGCTGTTTTTTATAAGTCGTTCCGAGCGATTCTGCCGCGTCTTCTACCAACGGAATGCACCATTGAACACATATTTCTTTAATGGCCTCTAAATCACATGCATGACCAAAGGTGTGCATGGGCACACAGGCTGAGATACGTTTATGGGTTTGTTTGTTAAAGCACTGCCCGCCTCTTAACTCGGCATGATGTTTTAAAAAATCACTTAATGACTGAGGGGATAAGCCAAGCGTTTCTTTATCCACATCCACAAACACAGGCGTGGCATTGCAATAGCTAATGGCATTGCAGGTGGCGATAAAACTGAGTGCTTGGGTAATGACTTCACTCTCTTTTTCAACACCCGCTAGCAACAAAGACACATGTAGAGCAGAGGTACCATTGACCGTTGCAATGGCGTATTTTGCCCCTGTATATTCGGCAATTTGTTGTTCAAATTGGTCTACAAATTTACCGACACTGGACACAAACGTGGAATCAATGCAATCAACCAGCAACTCTTTTTCTCGATTTGAAAATCGTGGTTCATGCAGTGGAATAAAGTCCTGCGTTTGGTATAGCTCACGAACAAAACTCACTAGCTTCGTTAATTCAGGTTTCATACTTACATTTTTCCATCGAGGTATTTACCCGTTTCTTTATGCCCAAAATCGGGGATCATGCGATGAAAAAGCGTAACTAACTCTGGCTTTGTCCAGTCTTGATTTTCTTTCAGCACTTCAATGGTGTGTTCAAAATAGAGCAAATCGTCTTCGTTATATAGGGGCTCATTTTTAATAATGCCGAGGTTCTGAAAACGATCCATATCCAATATTTCTTGGTCGGTAAAAAACTCTTCAAAATCTTTTTCACCCGTGGTGTCACTGTCGGTAAAAAGGCACGGCCATTTTCCTTGCTCGGGTAAAGTCGCAACAAGCGCCCTGGCCTCTTCTTCTGTTTTGCACAAATAGGGTTGGTAGCCTAATTGCGCTAAATATTTTACCGCAATCTCTGAAAAAGAGATTAAGTGAAATGCTTCGCTCAATTTTGGAAAGAAAATATCTCTGTTGTCGCCAAAAATACAGGACATTAAACACAACTCTCCCGACTCTTTAGGGGTTACAAAATATCGTTTAATGTCTTGAGGTGCCACAATGGGTTGTTTTTTTTGAATGCGTTGGTTAAAACCATGTAAGAGTGAGCCATCGGAAAAAGCAACATTGGCAAAGCGCGCGGTTGAGATGCAAATATTTTTGCTTTGTCGCATTAAAAACATCTCCATAATACGCTTGCTTGCGCCCATCATAT
>JAKITH010000170.1 GCA_021648185.1 Thiomicrorhabdus sp.
GTTGCTTGTTATTGGATTGATTGAGAAAGTCCTCCCACTGTTTAATCTGGGGCAGTACGGAAGGAGAAGGCGGTGGTGGTGGCGGAGCCTTAGCGCCTTGAGCCAGCCATGAGACCAGTGTTTGATGCTCTTCGTTGGAAAGGTTTGGCATGGCATAAGGCATGCCCCATTGCGGATTTTCTTGTGCGTAATGATCAATGGTGTCCAGTGTTGGGCAGCTTTGTTCACGATCCAACTCCAGCGTAAAATGGTTGGATAACAAGCCTTCGGTGGCTTGTGGGTGTTGTTTTTTTAGGTTTAACAGGCGGTATAGCACCGAGTTTTCTAAATTATTGTAAGGTGTTTGTTCCCCTTCATTCAACACCGAGAAAAAATCACGTAAACGCCACTCTGCCGTAGTTTTCGCATCAATAAACAGCCGTGTAGGTTCCATCGTACCAATGCGTTTAGGCTCATAAATTCGCTCTTCATTGGCGCCACGTTGTAAGCCTTCAATAGAGGATAGCTTGAGTTGGCAAGGTGCATCGTAACAACCGTGGCACACCACACAGCGACGTTGCAAAATCGGTTCTACTTGCTCTTTAAAAGCGATGGGTTCATCGGGTACTAACGCCAAATCTTGGTTGAGTATCTTATAATTAATGCTATTTGGGATGGTTTTGGAGGTGAGTGTAAACAGGAACCATATTATGAATAAAACCATTAAAGGCAGTAGGAGTTTCCAATATCGGGTGAAAACGTGGTGTTTAATCTGAGGCATTGATGACTCGCTGAACCATTTTTATAAGGAATCAGTTTATCACTAAAAGAGAGGGGGTATGGATAAGAACGTATTTTTAGAAAGACTGAGGTCAGAGTAAAAAAGTTGGTTTAAGGCGACTCTTTTGGAAGAAGAGTCGCTTTTTTATTGATGGGTTAGTTACCAGTATGGTTGGCGGCAATGTAGTCGCCATTGAGGGTTAGAAATATATAGAGTGTTTGTTTGTCGGCATCGGTGATTTTGTTATTGTTAAAGATCACCACCCATTCGGTGCGGTCATTAAACGGCTTTTTTTCAGCAGAGTGAGCGGTTATTGAAGCCCAGCTTTGATTGACTTTATTTTTTTCAATCAATGAGCGCACTATGTCTTTTGCCTTCTGTTTTGCAGTCTCTTGATTTATGGCTTCTGGTGCATGGCTGTGACCATGATCATCGTGCCCATGGTCATGGTTTGCTCCCGCCATCATAGGGGGGGAGAAAAAAAATGATGCACATACAAATGCAGTTGCTAAGCTTGTTTTTAGTGTTGTTTTCATGTGTTTTTCCTTGTTCTAAAGTGTGTCGTGCGTTGATTTTATAGGGGCTGGTTGGTTGGTCGCGTTGTTTTCGGTTGCTTCCAATCGTTGATACTCTCCTTTTAGGTTAAGCGTGACGATAACGGGAAAGGCATTGTTGTTTTTCCAGTACCAGCCATGCGTTCCAGTAAAAGTGGTTTGTAATGTACCATTTGCGTTGGCTTCGGTGCCTTTTGCAAAGCTTTTAAAATACCCCGTGGTGTCACCGCTGGGTTCGCCATGAAAGTCATAAAATAACGCGCCTTGATCCGTTTGCCATGCGTATTCAAATACCGCCCCTTGCGTTTGTTGCAATTTATATTCTAAATCGCCTCTCGCAGGGATGCTGAGTTGAATGGTGTCTGTCCAATTGGAGGAGGAAAGCGCGGCCGTGTTGTTGTACTGTGCGGTTGATGGCGCATCGACCATAAACTCTTCAGGATGACTGGTGTGCGCGTAACCATGCATTTGCATCAAGAAAAGATAGCCACCTGCCAGCATTAAAAATACGTTAGAGATCTTGCTAAAAGTGGGGAAAAAATGACTTTTTCGAAATGCCATAATCACTAATAACATGATGGTTAAGGCGGCAATTTGCCCTATTTCGATTCCCACATTGAATGAAATGATGTTCATTAACAGGTTATCGGCGTTTAGCGGTAATTGCTGTAAACGGGTAGAAAGGCCTAAACCATGTATTAATCCCAGTCCAAAAATCATCGCCAGCATGTTAGGCGCTTTAACGTTTAGATATTTTTTAAAGCCATCTAAGTTATGAAATGCGATGTAAACAACGCTTAACGCAATGACCGCATCCACTAAAAAGTAGTTGACCTGAATGGCGTTAAAGGTGGCAAAGATAAG
>JAKITH010000017.1 GCA_021648185.1 Thiomicrorhabdus sp.
ACACACACGTTGCAAAAGAGCGATTGCATCAGCTGCATCAGCAACATCATCCAAGAGGTTAGGTTTATTCAAATGCATAATGAAGAGAAGGTTCTGGTCAATGTAACGCCCAATGAAACGCGGGTTGCGTGGGTTGAAAATGGCGTGTTGCAAGAGCTTTGGATTGAGCGCGCTAATAAAAGGGGCTTGGTTGGTAATATTTACATGGGTAAAGTCGAGCGAGTGTTACCCGGTATGCAGGCGGCGTTTATCAATATTGGCTTAGAAAAAGCTGCCTTTTTACATATTTCAGATGTCATTCATCGTAAAACAGAACAGGGTGAATGTGATGACATTGCTAGGCTCTTGCATCCTGGGCAAAAAATTTTAGTACAAGTGATGAAAGACCCACTGGGAACCAAGGGCGCGCGGATTACCATGGAGTTAAGTCTTCCGTCTAGAATGTTGGTGTATATGCCGATTGAAAAGAGTCTTGGCGTATCACAACGAATTGAGAGTGAGGAAGAGCGAGATCGATTACGAGCGCTGGTAAAAAGCATTCCTGAGTTTCAAAGTTCTGATGGGGGCTTTATTGTCCGAACGGTCGCGGAAGGCATGGCGTTTCATGAAATTCGTGCCGATATGATCTACTTACAGCGTTTATGGAAAGGGATTCAAGAGAGTGTTCAAGCCGCTCGAAAACCCACTCTGATTTATGAAGATTTACCGCTTTACTTACGTATTTTAAGGGATATTCCGACCGAACGAATTGAAAAGATTCGGGTAGATTCCTCTGAAACGCTGAAAAAAATGGAACGGTTTATTGAAACCTACATCATGGAGCTGACTAATCGACTGGGTCTTTATCAAGGTGAGCGCCCCATTTTTGATCTCTACAATATTGAAGATGAAATTCAAACGGCACTGCATAAACGCGTAAATTTGAAATCTGGAGGGTATTTAATTATTGACCAAACAGAAGCCTTGACCACCATGGACGTTAATACAGGTGGATTTGTGGGCCATAAAAATTTAGAAGAGACCATTTTTAAAACAAATTTAGAGGCCACACAAGCGATTGCTAGGCAGTTGCGTTTGCGAAACTTGGGGGGGATTATTATTCTTGATTTTATTGATATGGAACTCAAGGAGCATAAAAAACATGTGTTGACAGCGTTGGAAAAAGAGCTGGCAAAAGACCGCGTTAAAACCTCCATTAGCAGTATCTCTAATTTAGGGCTAGTTGAAATGACGCGTAAGCGAACGCGTGACAGTTTAGAGCGAACCTTATGTGAACCCTGCATTGTGTGCAGTGGTCGTGGCATGGTGAAAACCGCAGAAACGGTTGCGTTTGAGATTTTTAGAGACATTACCCGTATGGCACGCTCTTTTGAAGGTGAGAAGTATCGAGTGATTGCATCGGAGTCGGTGGTGGCACGTATTTTAGATGAAGAGTCGGACAGTGTGGCCGAGTTAGAAGAGTTTTTAAAGAAAAGCATCCGCTTTCAGGCCGAAAGCTCTTATACCGCCGAACAGTTTGATGTTGTGATGATGTAAGGCGATTAAGACACGTGGTTATTAAGCACACTCATCACTCGTTACAGATTATTTTTGCTGTATTGATTGGCTATTTATTGATTACGAGATTGTTTATTTCGTGGGTTCAGTATGCGCCAGACTCTTTTGTGGAGAGCATTGAGAGTGTGACGGGCAGTCAAATCAATTTTGAGCGGATTGAGGTGCAGCAAAATTGGCTGGGTTTTCAGGTTCAGGTAGACGGTTTAGCGGTGGATCATATTGAATTTGATTTAAACATTCAGCACCTAGACGTAGATGTGAATCTGTTTTCAATGCTGATTCCGACCCAGAAATTTGGTGATTATTTAACGATAACAAAAGGGCTTTACCGTAATAAGAAAGCTCAAGACTCGAATCAAAATGATTTTGATAGCGAGAGTTTTTCAGCGGAAACGGTTGAGAAGCTAACGGAAATCAATGTAAACATCAGTCAACTTTGGCCGCGAGTTAAGGTCTCAGATCTGATATTTAAAGATTTATTATCTCCTGATCTGACACTGCATATCTATCACTATCAATCCTTAAAAGGCGCTCAACTGAGCGTGGTTTCAGAATTTGGTGTGGCGTATCAAGAGAGTCTTAATTTTGAACGTTTTGCGTTTAAATCCAGTTTTGATACCAATGTATTAGGACAAATAGAGCAGGGAGAGCTGAGTTTAGTCTCCTTTCAACCATTAAGAATTGAGGCGCTTACCCTGTTACTGCCCCCTGTTTGGCACCAAACCCTCCCTAAGGGGGAGTTAATTATTGACTTACAAGCACAAATTTTACAGTCAAATGTCTCTCTGCTAACATTAAATTTAAACACCCAATCGCTTAAATGGCAGCAACAAAATCAAGCACTTCCTAAGCACATAGGGCTTGAATTGATTTGGAGTGCTGGGTCACATAATGGAGCGGCACTTGCCAAAAACTGGCGATTTAGGCTGTCTCATATTCAGTTAGATAATCAATATATTAAAGCGATCTCACCCATTGAGCTTGATTTTTTAGAGAACCAGTTGCTTAGTTTTCAGGCGGAGCGTTTTGATATTGAGCCCTTTAAAGTCATTGTTAAATCCATCCTACCTAAAGGGGATTCTACGACGTTACTCGATAAAACATCAGGCTTAGCCATTGAAAATTTGAAGGGCGAATTTAATTGGGGCTCCTTGCAACTGCCTAAATTGGAAATGACCATTAAGCAGTTAATGCTTCCCGTCACCGATTATCCTGGCCTTGAAATGCATGACGTTACCTTGTTAAAGACGTTTAATAAGGTAATCCTTAAAACCAAACACCCCATGACCCTATCGGGTTTAAATTTGCCTAAGGGGGGGGGTAAAATTTTATTACCAACTCAAATTGAGTTAACTCACTCTATGAAGGAAGGCGCGTGGGTGCTTAAACCGTTTGAATTTACGCTAGATAGTATGCCGATCTCTCTGGTTGCAACCGGTACTAAGCAAGGGCATATTGATGCCCAGTTATCGATCAAAATTGGGAGTATGAAAAATTTAAAGCAGTATTTACCGTATAAGTTACTGTCTCCTGAGTTACAGTCATGGTTAAAAATGGCGTTGGTTGATGGCAAAAATATTCAAGCAGACGTCACGTTGAAGGGGGATGTAAAAAACTTTCCGTTTGAGGATGGATCGGGTATTTTTCAGGTTAATGCCAGCGTTGAAAATACCTTTTTAAAGTTTGATGCCGATTGGCCTATGCTAGAAGATTTTAGTGGAAAAATCGCTTTTACCCCCTACCAACTTAAAATCTCCTCACCTAAAATTCATGTGGGTGCGGGCAACTATGCGCAAGGGGTTGAAGTGGTGATTGATCATCTCGATCAAAATAATATCGCTTTGGTGTTTAAAGGCAAGGTACAAACGCAGTTTAATCCTGCCATCACTTATTTAACGCAATCACCACTGGCCTCCTTATTAGGTATGGAACCGTTTATTCAAAACAGTCAATTTAAGGGCGCGGTGGAGGTCACACTGGATCGTGTTTGGATCCCCCTTTATGGTCATAAAGGGAAAGCCGAAACCGTTTTAGGGCGCGTAAAATTTAACCAAGCCTCAATGACCCTGTTTGATAAAATTCCTCTTAAAAAAATACAAGGTACCCTAAAATTTACCGAGCAGGGTGCAACGGCATCCAACTTATCGGCAAACCTATTTGATCATGATAGCCAGTTTTCGGTTGAGACAAACCCGAAAGAAGGTCTTATTTCAATTCATGGAAAAGGCCATTTTTTACCCGAAAAAAACCCTTTTTTTGACGCCTCTCTTCCTTGGCGTTTAGGGGTTGATATTCCGCTGTTACAGGCTAAAAATTCAGCGCTGAATCTTCAATTAGACGTATTGACGGATCAAGTGAACAGCTTGCTGCCTGCCCCTTTTGATGCCAGAGCATTGGCATCAAAAAGGCTTAAGGTCTCCGCCGCCGTAACCCAAAAATCTTTGCTTGTAAATGTCAATCTGCCTGAAAATTTGACAATAGAAGGCCATTGGAAGAGTGTGAAATCTCATTATCAGATGCAACAGTTAAAGGTCTTATTGGGCAGGGTGACGCAGGATTCTTTGACCTCAAAGGAGGCGACCTCTTATGTAAAAGGAAAGATCAAGGAGGTGGATTTAGATGACTGGATGGACTATTCACCACACCTCTCTTTTATTAAAGAGTGGCAAGCAGAGGGTCAATCGGCAGGGGAGAGTGCACTGAATTGGGAGCCATCTGTCGTTGATGTTCAGACCTTAACATTCAGGGAGAACGATTATCCTAATGTTCGCTTTGAGTGGTTAAAACGTAATTTAAGAACGGCGTTACAAATTAAAAGCTCAGATATATTGGCCAATGTGGTGATTAAGCCTAATACTCCGATTGAGATGAATGTAGAACGGCTAAGGCTCCATGCGATTGAGTCCTCGCAGGAAATTGAGGCAGAGGTGAATACCTTGTGCCAGCCTGAAAACGTTTCTAAAACCTTATGGCCAGAGATTCTCTTTAAAGGCAAAAAAATTGAATTGAGTGGCTATTTGGTGGATACATTAAACTTTCATTTATTGGACAGCAATGAACGTTTAACGATTACGGACTTACAAGGGAACTTTGGGCGTGGTGCAGGCACCTTAACGGGGCAATACTTATTTGATAAAGCCAGTCATAAAAGTACTTTATCGCTCTCTTTACGTTCTAAAAAAGTGGCGGAAATGCTACGCTTTATTCAGCTTAAACAAGGGTTTACAGGAAAAAAAGCAAAGGTGGATGCCAGCTTATTTTGGCAGGGTGCGTTAGAGTGCTTTTCGACCAAAGCCGCGACAGGGCAAATTAATTTTGAATTAAAAGAGGGCGCCATTGATGGCATTGAACCTGGATTTGCACGCCTGATTGGTTTGCTCAGTGTTGAATCGTTGGCAAGGCGGTTAAAGTTAGATTTAAAAGATGTCACCGATAAAGGCATGGTCTATGATGAAATTAAAGGCCAAGCCCAGTTAAAATCAGGTATTTTGGAGATAGAGTCGTTTGGACTGAAAGCGCCATCCGCTAGTGTGGCGCTCTTTGGTCAGGTCGACCTGTTAAAAGAGACATTTAAATTAAAAGCGTACGTGACACCTGCCATTGGTGCCAGCATACCAACCATTGCCGCCTTAGCAGGCTATGCCAACCCATTGGCCGCTTTGGCAGTGTATGCTTTTATGAAAGTGATTCCCGAAGTAAATGAAAATTTAGTCACATTTCGTTACGATGTGACCGGACCATGGTCTGATCCCAAGGTCTTCGAACACAAGAGTAAAACGGATACCAGTAAACCTCTTTTTGACTCAGAGCACAGTATTTTAGATACTCAGCAGTAGTGACAGCAATATTTTTTATCTGGGGGTTAGGGCTGTAGAAGTTACTTTATTTGAGTGTTTTTATCTCCGTTGAGAAGTCGCTGGGTAAGCTCAGATTGTTGTCATGAAAGAAGTTGTCTTTGGCCAGTGTAAAAGCCCCTGTAAAGTTATGGTTAATGCTGTAATCGTATGTTCCCGCCTTTAAGCCATAAATTGGCAAAGGAATGGTTTTATTGAAGGGAGTCATTACCATGGTGCAAAATCGATTATTGATGCTTTTATTGTCATAAAAAACGGAGGTTTCAATGCGGTTATCAATGACTTGGATAGCGACTTGTCCCATTTGTTGGCATCCATTGTTAAAAACACCAGAGATCTTTAGGAATGCTTGTACTGGAAAGTCATTGGTTTGAATGAGTTTCACGTGGGTTATTTCTTGTATCTTTTTCCCACGATTAAAATTTAAGAGTGTCCAATGATTGCTTTTAGTGTATTCGAACGTTACATCTTGGTAAACAGCCGCTTCCCCGTTAAGGTCAATACTTGGGATGGTTAAGATTTTACCTTCAAAATAAGGCCGTTCGGTTGCACTCACTAGGGTGCTTATCATTAACCCTGTGATGATGATTAGTTTTTTCATTTTAGCTAAACTCCTTTGCGTAACTACTCTTAGTTGATGTCGTTTTTTACATAACATAAAGGAGTATTTGCTTAGGGTCAAGCTAAAGCTGTATTTTTTGGTATGGCTTCTTTGTTAATTTACGCTTTCATCGTCTTTTTTATCAAGGTACTCACTGCTTTCAGGATCTATTTCAGGGTATGTTAGGTACCATATTGCGGTGAATTTTTCAGGGTCTAATTTCTTTTGTAATAGCAGAATGGCTTGAATATATTGTTCAATATAGAGGTAATTGCCTCGTTTAACCGATTGCCATAAATGACGGTATTTTTCGGGTAAGAAAGGCTTAAAGTGAGGCAATAGGCCAAAGCCCTCTTCAATGGCGGCAATGCGATTGATCACCTCTTGTCTCGCGGCAATGGTATAAATTTTTTGCTGATTATCAAACATTTTCCCCACCCAAAACAGCAGGCCAGCCGTGATTAAAAAGCTGATGATAGGACGGTCGAATAAAAAGGCACCCAGTAAGGTAAAGGTTGCAAGAATAATGGCGCTGACGGGAAGGGTTAGAATCGATACCCAGATTTTATTGCCTTTAAGTTCGTCCGCAATGGCCTTGATATTAAAATCACTGGGGTCGATGCTTTGTAATCGAGAGAGCATCTCTTGGGGGGAGGGGATACGTTTAGATTCATCCGCTTCTTGAGTAGGGTCTTCTAAGGTATTATCGAGCGGATTCACTGTTTTTTGAGTCCTTTTTTAGACGGTTTTGGTTGGCACAGCTGAGCGCAAGAGATACTGTATCGTTGTTTGTTTTCAATGGCGTAGGCGGTCATTTTTCCGCCCCATAAACAGCCGGTATCGGTTGAGTGGACTTGGTAGGCATCAATTTCACCCAAGGTAGACCAGTGACCAAAAAAGATCTCATGATCTTTGTTTTTACGGTTTGGAAAGACAAACCAAGGCTCATAAGGCGCAATTTTTTGGCGATTGAGTTCACTTTCAGGCGCGGATTTTAAGGTGAACTCCAGTGTGCCATTGGCGTCGCAATAGCGCATTCTGCTAAAGGCATTGAGAATGTAACGAGCGCGTTCCCATCCCGTGAGTGTCTCTTGCCATGCATTGGGTGTGTTACCAAATAGATGGTCGACTAATGACGCTTTCCAGTCATCGCGTTGCAGTAAGGTTTCCAGCTCTTTGGCATAGCCTAATGCGGAAGCAATACTCCATTGAGGCGGAATGCCTGCGTGCACCATTACGGTGTTATAGATTGGGTGCTTAACCATTAAGGGTTGGTGTCTTAACCAGTCGATGAGTTCATCGACGTCTTCGGCTTGAAGAATGTCTTGTAAGGTATCCGATTTGGATCGAAATTTTTTAAAGCCTGCATAGGCGGCCAGTAGGTGGAAATCGTGATTTCCTAAGACCGTTTTGGCACGTCCTTGCTGCTCAAGTTGTTTTACAAACCGTAAGCACTCTAATGACTTGGGTCCACGATTGACTAAATCGCCTGCAAACCATAAAAAATCCGTTTCAGGTTGATAGTCAATATGAGCTAACAACGCTTGAAGCTCATCATAACAGCCTTGTAAATCGCCAATCACATAGGTGGTCATGTGGTTATTCCTTACTCTGAAGCAGGTTTGTTTTGTTTAAAATAGAGGTTTGCAAGTTTGACAAAGCCCTCTATTGGAATGGTCTCGGCTCGTACACTTGGGTCAATATCACACAGTTCAATTTGCTCAGAGCTTAACCAGCCCTTTAGATTGTTACGCAGTGTTTTACGTTTTTGACTGAACGATTGTCTCACAATATCACTAAATGTTTTTTCATCGTTTGCAATAAACGGTTTGGTTTGGTGCGGGATTAATCGCACAATCGCCGACTCGACTTTAGGGGGGGGGGTAAAATTTTCAGGCCCCACGGTAAATAGGTATTCGGTATCACAGGCGTATTGCAACATCACGCTTAAGCGTCCGTAGGCTTTAATGCCCGGTTTGGCGGTAATGCGATCGACCACCTCTTTTTGCAACATAAAGTGCATGTCTTCAATGTACTGTGCGTACGTTAAGAGGTGAAACATCAGTGGGCTGGAGATATTATAGGGCAAATTACCGACGATTCTAAGCGGTGGTTCGCCTTCGCCCAGCAAGCTGGCATAGTCAAACTTGAGCGCATCGGTGTGGTGGAGGTTAAACGCGGGCTTACTGGCAAATTGAATTTTAAGAGGCGCTATTAAATCGTTATCAATCTCAATGATGTCGAGTTTTTTAACACGGTCAATCAGTGGGCGCGTGAGTGCGGCTTGACCTGGGCCAATTTCGACCATGTGATCGTTTATATTCGGTCGAATGGAGGCCACAATTTGATCGATGATGCGTCCATTGTTTAAGAAGTTTTGCCCAAACTGTTTTTTGTGTTTATATGCGCTGGGTCGTCCTGCGGAGTATTTTGCCATGGTGTTTCTCTAAATGGAGGTGGAGGTGGGGGAGTAAAAATTCCCTTGAGTCATTTCTAAGGCAACGTCAATGGCGTATCGAAAGCTTTGGTCATCGGCCTTGCCTGTTCCTGCCAATTCAAGCGCGGTGCCATGATCCACCGAGGTGCGAACAAATGGCAGCCCTAGGGTGATATTAACCGCATTACCAAAGCCAACGTGCTTTAACACGGGCAAGCCTTGATCATGATACATCGCCAATACCGCATCGGCTTGTTCTAAATACTTGGGGGTAAAGAGGGTGTCGGCTGGCAGTGGGCCACTTAAGTTCATTTGTGTTTTTAATTGGTTTAAAACGGGGGTGATGACTTCAATCTCTTCACGCCCCATGTGGCCATCCTCCCCTGCATGAGGGTTAAGACCTGCCACTAAAATATGGGGATTTTTAATACCAAATTGCTGGGTTAAGGCGTGATGCGTGATGTTTAGAACCTCCGTAAGCAAGGGTTGTGTAATGGCCTTGGGCACGTCTAATAAGGGCAGGTGAGTCGTAACGAGTGCGACTCTTAACCCTGGGGTGGCAAGCATCATCACCACTTGTTTTGTGTTGCTCTCTTCTGCCAAGAGTTCGGTGTGCCCTGTAAAAGGCAAGCCCGATTCATTGATTACGCCTTTGTGAACGGGGCCGGTAATCATCGCCGAAAATTCATGGTTTAAGCAGCCTTGAATGGCGGTTTTGAGCATCTTAATCACGTAAGCGGCGTTGTCTGGGTTTAGTTTGCCCGCCTGAACAGGAACGTTGGTTGCAATCGGGAGCAGGGTGAGTTGATTTTTTTGACTGGGTACAGGGGGCAAATCGGCACAGTACGTTTTAAATGAGACGGTTAATCCCAGCCTCTTTGCACGTTGCGTTAACAGCGTTGGATCGCCTAAGACCACTAACTCCATTGGCCAGTCACGTTGCGCCAGTTGTAAGACTAAATCGGGGCCAATGCCAGCGGGCTCACCGGATGTGATAACAAATCGTTGTGTCACGGTAATGGCCTTTATTCGAAGTGATCGAGATGAATTTCAATGAACGCTTCATCTTTTAAACGTTGTAACCAGCGTTCAAACATCTCATTGGCTTTACGCATTCGAATGGCTTGAATCGCTTGTTGTTTTTGGCTTTCAGCGCTTACCTTGGTGCTTTTAACCGCTTCTAAAAACAGAATCATCCAGCCTTGTTGTGTCGCCAGCGGGGGTAAGGCTTGATTAGGTTGCAGTGTCTGTACGGCATCGCGTAAGGGTTCTGGCATCTCTTCTAGGGTTCGCCATCCTAAATCGCTATTTTGATTGATCTCTTTTGGGATTTCTGGGAAGGTGGTTTTTAGGGCGTTGAAGGCTTCAATACTGCGTAATGAGTTAGTGAGTGCAATCAGTTCGGGCGAGGGTTGTTGTGCTTGATCGCTGGGGATGATAAAACGGTGCAGGTGGTATTGCTTGATCGCATCATTAGAGTTGAGTTGTTTTTGTTCAATTAGCTTCACAATATGAAAACCGCTGGGGCTTTGGATTACTTGACTGATCTCGCCAGCGTTTAACCCTGCAATGGCATCGGTAAAAAAGCTTGGGATTTCAGAACGTTTTAACCAGCCCAAAGAGCCACCTTGAAGCGCCTTGCTACCATCAGAATAACGAACGGCCAGTTGGCGAAAATCTTCCCCTGTTTTCAGGCGTTGATGAATGTCCTGTGCTTGTTGCAGCGCTTGTTCACGTTGTTGTGGCGTGGCAGAGTCTGGGAGTTCGATTAAAATATGGCCAAGATGAAGCGACTCTTGACGGGTGCTGAGTGCTTGGCGATTGAGTAAGTTATCGACTTCGGATTCAGAGATGTTGGTTTGACTCAATACCTCCGCTTCGCGTACCTTTTGAATGATCATTTTATGTTTGATCTGTTGGCGCAATTCATTAAACCCATTAGGGTTTTCCAAGTTTAAGCGTTTTCGCAGAGCAATTAAGCTCATGTTGTTTTGTTGTGCGATGGTTTCGAGCTGTTCGGTAATTTGTTCATCAGGGATTTCAATGCCGAGCTGTTTGGCGCGTTCTAACTGTAGTTTTTCTAAAATGAGCGAGTCCAATACTTTCTGTTGCAAAATATTGGCATCGGGCATGGCAATGCCTTGGCTCCTTAGTGCTTGTTGCTGGGTGAGCATCTCATCATTCAGTTCGCTTTTTAAGATCACTTCGTCATTGACCACGGCCACAATTCGGTCAATTAGCTCATCGGCATGTGCGGGCGATTGAATGGCGAAGCAAGTGATAAAAAGCAGGCACATCGTATAAAGTGTGTGCAACCCATTGTTAGGTAAAGATGGTGATTTCATAAGTCTCTTTTTTAAAATTTTAATTTTTTAGCTAAGATTTTTTTAAAGGCTTGTTCAGAGGTGCTCAAGCCTTTAAGCTCAAATTGCACTCTAAACGCATCATTATACAAGTCATTATCCAATTGTGTACGTTCTGCAATAAATTCTATGGCCCAACAACAAGCATCGTATCGTATGCCAATGTTTCCGTGATACAACTGTTCATTGTAAAGATCGTAATTGAGGTAGCTGCCCAATTGCCACGCTTGCGCGACCTGAGTGTACCCCCCGATGCTTAAGGTGTTTTTTTCAGAAGGGGTGTTTTTATTGCTTAACACATGATTGGCCAGCAGTGTACCGTACTGTGCCGAGCGATATTTGATTCGGCTGTTGGTGTGCAATAGGTCATACGCTTCTTGGGTAAATTGCAGGGTAGAGGAGAAGCTAAACGCGCCTAAGTTAAGGCCGAGTTTTAAAAATACATCGGAGGTTTGTGCCGTTTGAGCAGGCGTATCCGTCAAACCCACCAAACGATCATCTAAATAATAGATTTGACCAATTCCCGCATCCGCCACTTGGCGACCATTTGGATTTAAAAATCGAGTGGTTAAGGCGGTGGTGATCTGGTTGGCATCGCCTATTCGATCCGCTCCCGTAAAGCGGTTAAGGGAGAATAAGTTACTAAAGGCTAGGCTTCGGTTTCCCGTATCAAACAACGGCAGGTTGGCTTGCTCTTGATAAGGCACATATAAATACTGTGCTTCTGGCTCTAAGGTTTGGGTGTAGCGTTGGCCAAACAGTTGCACGGGGCGTTCAAAAATTAAGCCCCCCTTTAGTGCAAACTGCGGCACAAATAAACTGTGGGTATTGGCTCCCGTATTGTTGCTCTCATTGTCACGCATTTGGTACAAGGTTTGGTTAGCCACCACCGTCGCCTTAACCGAGCCATACGGTTGGTTGAGCTGGTACTCTATCGAAGGCTTAAGGTGAAATCGCAACGCCTCGGGTTTGGTGGTGGAGGATATGGGCAACACAAAGTCGGTGACACTGCTTTGAATATTGAAACTGAAATCATCCCTCTGTTGGCGGTAACGCAAGCCGACTTCAGGGCGTTTTTCGTAGTTTAATGGCGCATTTCTTAAACGCAGGTAGCTGGCAACTTGCGCATAGGTTTGCAAGTTGTCTTTTTGATAGTTGAGCTTGATGTTTCTGGGGATTTGCGTGACCGTGCTAAATTGCGACGCCACAGGAATGTCCGCATAAAAATTTTCATCGGAGGTCTCATGCCACTTTACGCTCCCAGTTAAGTGGGGAGTCCACTTTTTACTCGCGGTTAAGGTGCCTCCCCAACGCTGGCTGATTTTATCGCCATAGGTGATATTGCCAGCGGCATCACTGGTGCTTAGCCCCTCTTTTTGAGTGAGCTGGTCTTGTAACGTTGTGGCATCAAATTTAAGACTCAACGTACGGTTGAGATAACGAAACTCATTATCAAAAATAACCCCTCGTTTGTCGATGGGAATCACCGTTAAGGTGTTGTCCATATTGGGCGCAAGATCAAAAAAATAGGGGATTTTAATGAACTGTAGGTGATCTTTTTGCGTTACCGACTTAATGGTGCCGAATTCAGCAAACAGAAAGCCACTGGCGCGATCCGCCAAACTGTAAGCAAAGTAGGGGGTGTACAAAATAGGCACCCCTTTCACCCAAAGAGAGGCACTGCTGGCTTCAA
>JAKITH010000018.1 GCA_021648185.1 Thiomicrorhabdus sp.
ATTGAGCCTTTGAATTCAGAGGTAAGACGATTAAGTGAAAGCCAAATTCAAACAAAACAACACCACTTAAATGATTTGATGGCTTCTATTGAAATGCAGTCAAATAATCGAATAGCCCTTAAAAAACAAGTGCTTGAACAACAATATTGCAAGGTTAAAGAGGGGGGAGAACGGGCGCTTTTACAAAGAAAGCAGCAAATTCAGCAGTGGATTGCTCACATTTTAAGCTCAGGGCCTAAAACACAGTTAAATCGAGGGTTTAATTTGGCGAAAGACCCAAGCAATAACAAGCCTGTGACCCGTGCAAAAGAAGCCTTAGCGGTGAAGTATTTACAATTGGAATTTATAGACGGTGTTGTATCAGCGAACATTGAAAAAGAAATTAACGTTACAAGGAAGGAATCATGACTCAAACACCAGAAAGCTTTAAAGAGAATTATCAGAAATTACAGGAAATTGCTCAAAAATTATCCAATAGTTCTGAGGTGGATATTGATGAATTGGTGCCGATGGTGGATGAGGCAACGCGTGCTTATCAGCTGTGTAAATCTCGAATTGAAGCCGTTGAATCGGCATTAAGTAATCGTTTAGAGAATGACTCTAAACAGAATGAGATGGAGTAAAAAAATGACAAAAGCAACTATTTATCACAATCCACGTTGTTCTAAAAGCCGATGCAGTCTTGATATCTTAAAAGATAAAGGCGTAGAAATTGAAGAGGTTCATTATCTTGAACATACGCCCAGCAAAGCGACGTTAAAAGAACTGTGTGCATTAATGTCGGTTTCGCCCTTAAAGATTATCCGTACGGGTGAAGCGTTGTTTAAAGAACTTGGGCTAAGTAAAAGCGATGTTAAAACCGACGATGAGTGGCTGGAAATTTTAGTCACGCACCCAAAGCTGATTGAGCGTCCGATTATAAAAATTGGTGACAAAGTGGTATTGGGCAGACCGCCAGAAAATGTTCTAAGCATTTTGCCATAATTATATTTATGCTGTGTAAGCGTGTCTTTGCTGCAAGGGCATTCTTACACGCTCCAAAACAAGTCACGAATACATTCTTCTTTATTTAGTCTTTTTTGTATTAACCCGTTCTCAGTTTAAAAAGTAGGGGGGATTATCCTAATCAAGCTTATTTAAAACAAATACCAATTTAACATAATATACATTATACGAACCTTGGTAAGGATTGTTGTAGGGGGTATATATCAAAATACCGAACCATAAAATAAATATTTCCATTTAAATTCAATTGGTTACTCTTAACAAGAATGAAAGTAACTTAAGCATAAAATAGTTAAAATCCATTTCAGGTTCAAGGATTTCACTGAAAAACGTCTACTTTTTAACCATTCAAGTGATTTGTTCTTTCATCTTTAAATCGTAGATAAAGGAATTAGGGATTAATCTTTCCATGTGCTTAAAGGCATTTTAGATTATTATATATCTACTAAATTTCTACCCCCCCCCTTGATACTTAATTACTAGGAGTTGTTTTTCAGATGGCACTCATGCCCGGTTTACAGATCAATATTGGCCAGCAATTAAAGTTGACTCCTCAGCTACAACAGTCGATTAAAATTTTGCAATATTCGGCATTAGAGGTACAACAAACCATTGAAGCAACGCTTGAGGTGAATTATCTTCTTGAGCTTGAAGAGGATCAACTCTCTGAAAATGACAACGAATCATTAGATGCGTTAGCTGAAAAAGAAGAAAAAACGGCCTCTCAAGAAAATACGAACACCGAAGAGCAACCGGTTGATATTAATAACAACTCAGAAGCCCTATCAAATGACTTAGAAATTGATTGTAACTGGGATGAGGTTTACTCCGATCATACCCCTATTTCAAGTAGCCAGTCGGCTGAAGATTATGTTGGTGCTGAAAACTATACCGCGTCGGAAAAAACCCTTCATGATCATCTTTTTTGGCAATCGGATATTTACCCTTGGGATCAAGGACAGGAGGTATTAGCTTCCTATATTATTGATGACATTAATGAAGAGGGATATCTTGCATCTGACTTAGATGCCCTACTTTCATCCATCAATCAAAATGAGTCACCTGAAACCCCTTATACACTCGAAAGAATTTTAGAGGTGTTGGCCGTTATTCAGCAGTTTGAGCCGACGGGTGTAGGGGCTCAAAGCATACAAGAGACGTTATTACTGCAATTGAAAGCCCTGCCGAATAATCCTTTTGTGGTCACGGCAAAACAGTTGGTTGCAGAGCATTTTGACTGGCTCTCTTTTCATGATCACAAACGCATTAAAAAATTCTACAGTCTAAATGACGAGGAACTCATTACACTGTTAAAGTTAATTCAATCTTTAAACCCCAGACCAGGACGTGATTTCTCTTCAACCCAATCGGAAATCATTATTCCTGACCTCAAAATAAAACGGGCAAAGCAAGGTTGGTTGGTTGAGTTAAACCCTAATGCCTTTCCGCGTTTGGCCATCAATTCAGCTTATGTTGATTTGACGAAGAGCTTAAATAATAGCGAGCAGAGTAAAAAAATAAAAGAGCAGTTGATTGAGGCGAAAGGATTGATTAAAAGCATTCACAGCCGAGGCGAAACTCTATTAAGAGTGGGACGTTTTATTGTTGAAAAGCAGAGTCAATTTTTTGAAGAGGGCGAACAAGCAATGCAGCCGCTAGTGTTAAGAGAGGTTGCCGATTATTTAGAGCTGCATGAATCCACAATTTCACGCGCTACCACACAAAAATACATGCAAACCCCTCGTGGCACTTATGAGTTAAAGTATTTCTTTTCCACCGGTGTCAGCCAATATGGCAGTGCTGACCAATCGGCCACCGCCATTAAGTCTCATATTAAATCGCTCATTGATCAAGAAGACCCTAAAAAACCATTAAGTGATAATAAACTGATGGCGCTTTTAGAAGAAAAAGAGATTACCGTTGCGCGTCGTACCATTGCAAAATATCGCGAGGCATTAAACATTCCCTCCTCCAGTGAGCGTAAAAAACGCAATCAATTTAAACTATAAAAAAGTACATAAACAAACATGATTCCAACTATAAACCGAGTTCATTCAGAACAGATTCAAGAAGCCGCCCAACAAAAGTGGCAACATCAAGCGCAGGTTAAAGAGTATATGTCGGCTGTTAATCCGCCTATGCCAGCCATTGATGTTATTGCTTACCCAAGCAGCTTACACGAGTCAGGTGAAACACAAGTCATTCCATTTGACCTCTCCAGTACCCTAAAAACCAATGAGCCAGCGAGCTCACCTAACCTAATGGCCAGCTTTATTCATATCTGCGAAGGTGAGGTGTTAAAAACCGATGCTAAAGCCACCTCGCAGGTTTTTTATGTAATACGAGGCGCAGGGCGAACTCAAATGAGAGAAGGAACCATTGAGTGGAAAGCTGGAGACCTGTTTACCCTCCCTGCTGTACCGGATGCAATTCACTCTGCAACCACCGACGCTGCACTTTATTGGGTACACGATGCTCCGTTGTTAAGCTATTTAGGCGTAGAGCCTTCTCAACCCAAGTTTGAACCCGTCCTCTATACCAAAGAGTTTTTAACCAAAGAGTTATCCGAGGTTCGTAAGATCGCTGAAGGACGGAATCGAACGGGGTTTTTACTTTCAAATCCAAATTTTCCCATCACAATGACCTTAACACATACCCTATGGGCGTTGTACAATGTACTGCCTGCGGGGGTCACACAAAAACCACACCGTCATAATTCAGTTGCATTGGATTTTTGTGTGTTTGCTGGTGAAAATACCTATACGTTAATTGGTAAAGAGATTGATGACAATGGTCAGATTATCAACCCAATAAAAGCAGATTGGGCGTCGGGAGCCGCTTTTATTACCCCTCCTGGTTGGTGGCATTCTCACCATAATGAATCGGAAGAAGACGCGATAGTGCTTCCCATTCAGGATGCTGGACTCATTATGAACATGCAAGTGTTAGATTTCCAACACATTGTTTAAACAAAAATACTTGAAATAGAGAAAGCTAATGCAAAATAATACTGATTTTCGTATTGCGATCATCGAAGATGACCCAATTCAACTAGAAAGCTTGGTTACGAGCTTAGAACAACAAGGCTTTACGGTCGAAGCCTTTGATAACCGTCAAAGTGCGGAAGATAGTTTTGCTAAATCGTTACCTAACTTAGTCATCTCTGACATTATTTTAGGAACGGAAGTGGATGGTGGTTTTGACTTAGCCAAGCATCTTTTAGGGTATAAGCAAGCAATTCCCATTATCTTTCTCTCCGAAAGACAGTCTGAATTTGATATTTATACGGGTCATGCATTGGGTGCGATTGATTACCTTCCTAAACCAATCAGCCTTAATATGCTTATTGTTAAGGTCAAAAATTTGTTACGTATTACCGGAAATAATTCGTCACAAAATAAAGACGGTGAAACCTCTAAAATTGAACACTTAACCTTAGCGTTGGATCAATATAAAGCCTACTGGCACGAGAAGCCTTTGGATTTAACGGCAACAGAATTTGAAATGTTAAAACAGTTTGCCATTGCAGGCGAAAACAGTGTGATCTCCTATGAAGCGTTGCAAGCATCCACTCAGGGAGTGGTTGAACGTAACACGATTAACACTCATATTTGCCGCATTCGCAATGCGTTTAAAAAAATAACGCCTGATTTTAACTTGATTCATAATGAGTATGGTCGTGGCTACAGCTGGAAACATAAATAATGGAACCCGTAATGACTGAGTTTGAATGATAAAGACAGAATCATAACGACAGGCGCGGATACTAAAAAATATGGCTTTAAAATCACTTAATTTACGTCTTTCTATTCGAACACGTTTTTTTGTTTTACTCCTGTTGTTAACCATACTGCCCTTTTTAGCGTATCGTTTTGCGATAGACTTAAATCGTATTATGCTCACGAACCAAGCGATTATTCAGCAACAAACCGCTAAAAATTTGTCGTTGATTTTAGAAAACCGTCCAGATCTTTGGGCGTTACAAATTCAATCCGGTACCCCAACCCAACTCCCCCATTTAAACTTGAATAATTCCGTGATTTGGGTGGTAAACGCCCAAGGAAAAACCACTTATGTGGTGGGGCAGCTACCAGAATTCAACCAAGAAGGTTCTGTTGAGTTTTTTACATTGGTTGGAAAAACGCTAATAAAAACATTAGCCACCTTTATTCCTTACTCTCTCCCCTACCCTTACCCCCAAAGTAAAACACCAGAATTAACGTTAATTCAAAATGCATTTCAAGGAAATACCATTCAGCAATACCGAATGAATGAGAGCAATAAACCGATTTCTTTAATGGCCGCCACGCCCTTACGGTTTAATAATCGGGTTATTGGTACATTGGTTTTAGAAGAGCGTATGGAAACCTTGTTCAGTGCCAGCTTAAACTACTTTTATCGAATGGTGGGTATTGGCTCGATTATCTTTTTAATCGTCATCATTGGAGCTATTATTCATACAGCGTCATTATCTAATAGAATCTTGCGCTTAGATAATGATGTTAAGAAAATGTTTAACTTTAAGGGTCACCTAAACGACCTTAATTTCCCCGATAAAATGAACATGTATTACGAAGATGAACTGTCCGATTTAAGACACCATATTCATGAAATGTTAAAGCAACTCGGCGCTTATGAACGGTATCTCAAGCAACTTCCAAAAACGCTCAGACACGAGCTCCATAATCCAATGAACCGTTTGGCTATGGCGTTAAGCTTGCTAGAAAACGATGTTCAGCACACTCAACTGGGCTACGCGCAACATGCTTTAACTCAGTTAAAGCAGATCATTGTTTCTTTGTCTGAAGCGACGAGCATTGAAGACAGTTTAAAAAATCAAACGCCTGAGCCGTTTCCTATTGGTTTAATGTTAAGTCACTATATGCAAAATAACATCGATCTGCACCCAGAATGGAATTTAAAGTACATTAACCATGGTGTTTCTGATGATGTGATGGTGCTTGGTGATGGATTTATGATTGAACAGCTAATGGATAAGCTCATCAGTAATGCAAAAGATTTTTCAGATAATCAAATCCCCATTACCGTTAAAGCCGAATTAAAAGACCAGCAGGTTAGGATTAACGTTGAAAATTCGGGTACGTTACTGCCTGAAGGGTACGAGCAACATATTTTTGAAGGCATGACCTCCATTCGAGAGTTCAACCAAGATGAACATGCTCATTTAGGCTTGGGACTATACATCGCTAAATTGATTGCCGACTATCACCATGGTCAAATTTATGCCGAAAACTTCCATGAGTATCATGGGCAACCTATTAAAGGGGTACGTTTTCTTATTGAGTTGCCCATTTTTGTGGCTACAAACGAGAAGAGAGATCTTTAACTTTACGTATCCATGGGGAAATGCCCGATTCAGATTTTATTTTTTGAGCGAACTCGCGAGCCTCTTTTCGATCTGCAAACGAACCGGTAATCAACACATAGTTGGTTACGCCTTTTCGAATCTGAGGCACAATACGAACATTCTGTAACTGTTTTTTATCCGCAATCTCTTTTAACGAGTGCGCTTCGGGCATGCTGGCCAACTGCAATATATAATGTTGACTCGGTTCTTGGCTTAACCACTTTACATCGGCGCTGTAGTGTTTAAGAGGTGGGGTAACCTTATCAGGAGCGGTAGGTGTTTTGACCGCTTGAACTAAGTTCACTAAAGGCCGATCAATCACAGGTTTTTTAACCTCTGAAACGGTAGGAGTCATTACGGTCGGTGTTATAGGTTCTTCTACTGAAGCTCCATTTAAAGAGGTGGATTCTAAATTTTTATCCCCCCCCTGCTTTGATAGATAATTTAAAATGGTTTCTAGCTTTTGATCAATGCGCGCTTCTAATTTTTCGGTGTAACGCTTAAGGCTTTGATTTAGAACCGATACGGTCACCAGATTATCATCTGAGGCATTGGGTGTTGCTCGTGTTGATTCCGATAATGAAGAGGTTACTTCCTCATTTACGACAAGCTTCTCAAGAGGGTGTTCTAAGGTTTTCGGAGAGGCTTCAGCTTGAGTTTTTAATGCTAACACCTGAGATTCTAAAGCAAACAGTTTATCTTCTAACGCAATAAACAGGTCAACCTTGCCTCCCGTCGCAATGGTTTTTTGCAGTTCCACCATGTCCGCTTGAATCGTCTGCATTTGAACCACTGACTTTTCATGCGCAATTAACACATTCTGAAGTTCTTTATGGATGCTACTGTAAGCGATGTAAATAACCCCAAGCAAAGTCAGTATCAGCGTTAAAACGATTAAGCCGCCAAAAAATGGGGCTCTGTTTCTTGGCGGTTTAAATACTTGAGATTGATAATTTGATTTAGACTGCGTTTTAGGCTTGGTTCTCATTTTAGGATCCGGTTTTGAGGCTGGCATAACTTCTTCGGCGGCATTTAACCAGCTTTTTAAAGAGGGGTTTTCTGTTTTATTGCTATCCCCAGAAAATTTTTGTGCCTTATTCTCGATTTCTTCAAGAATCTTAGCTCTTTCTGCTTCCAGTTCTGAGATGGTTAATGACATTTTTTAAGTAAACCTTATATAAACCTTAAGCTAAAAATAGCATTTATTGTAAAATGCTTTACACTAAAAAGATACTGAAAAATATTTACTTTGGAGACATTAAAATGCCTGATATGGAAAGCGTAGGTTCTGCGTTATTATTAACCCTTGGATTTGTTACCGTAGCGATTCTAATCGTTGGGCTCGCGATGTGGGGTGTCTTTCGTTTTTTTAAAAACAACGACAATGAATCTTCTTAACCTAATCTTAACCTAAAAGGAGACTCCTTAATTAATGCAAAGGACTTGGCTCCCTCTCTTCAAATTATCCAAGGTCTCCCTTCACGTAATACCAATGCCCCTTTTCATCTCGAGAAAAAAAGCTTTTCTCTCGTAACGAATGGCTTTTAAATAAATCTTGATAAAAAGCGGTAAAGACTACCCACCCTTCTCGGTCTTTTTTACGTCCCTTCTTCTTGTCATTAATGATTAACCCTGTCCACATAATGGCTTGATCAAACTCAATCTGTTCTGGACGCTCTGTAGAACACCATGTCTGTAATAGATAAGGCGCTAACTTTTTTGCATAGGCAACATAACGTGACCGCATCAGTTGTTCTGCTGTTTCTGGAGCACTGTCGCCATTGTGAAAGGGAAAACAGCAGGTATGATAGGGTTGTTTTGATCCGCATAAACAGCTTTCTTGAAGTGACTCATTTGATAAAAGCAAGACGATAAACCCTTTTTAATCGTAACGGCAATAAAATGGCTGCCAATAATAGCCCTAATACAATGCCCAGCCAAAACCCTTGAACCCCCATAGGGGCAAAAATCCAGTCCGTAAACGCAAAGACATACCCTAAGCCTAACCCAATGCCCCAATAGCTTACAAAGGTGACAAGCATGGTGATGGTTGAATCATGAAACCCTCTTAAAGCTCCTGCGGCGGTCACTTGAATCGCATCAAATACTTGATAAATAGCGGCAAACACCAGTAAAGAAGTCGCTAAATAAAGAACATCAAACTCTTTTGAATATACGTTAACAATGTCCCAACGTAAAAAATACGTTACTAGGGCGAGCAATATCCCTAAGCCTAAAGCAAACAAAAATCCAGTGATTAAACTCAAGCGTAATTGTGCTTGGTTGTGCTCACCATAGCCAAGCCCCACTCTAACGGTCAATGCCATCGCGAAGCTGAGCGGCACCATAAAGGCAAGCGAGGTAAAGTTAATGGCAATTTGATGACCAGCAATGACGACCGCCCCTAGCGGAGCAACAAACAATGCAATCATACTAAACAGACTCACTTCAAACAGCAGCGCAAAGGTGGTTGGAAGCCCTAAGCTTAAGATGGGTTTTAAACCCAGTGCCCAATTGATGCGCAATACTCGGTGCTGAAAGGAAATGAAAGGTTGCGTCAATTTAGATTTAACCACATATAGTATTCCCAACAGCAACATCACCCACATAACAATACTACTGGCCACGCCGCACCCTGCCGCACCCATCGGTTCAATAAAACCAAAGCCATAAATAAAGATGGCATTAAGGGGGATATTGAGAAATAAGGCAAAAAAACTAATCCACATTGTGGGCAGTGTTGTGCCCAACCCTTCCCAAAAAAAACGTAATACTTGATACAGTGCAATGGCAGGCATGCCAAATGCAATGTAAAAAAGGTAGTCCTGAGTCAACTGGTAAACGGTTTCATTTAAACTCAGCAGATCCAACACCCACTCTAAGTTCATTAACACCACGAGACTTAACCCGCCTAATGGGATGGCCAGCCATAATCCTTGATGTAAATAACGTGTGATGCGGTGTAACTTAAGCTCGCCGCTGGCTTTTGCAACCAACGGGGTAATGGCTAATAAAATTCCGGTTGAAAACATAAAAACCGGCAGCATAATGCTGGTGCCCAAACCAATTGCCGCTAAATCATTGGTGCCAACTTGACCCGACATAATGGTGTCTACAACGCCTAACCCTGTCAGAGCCAATTGAGCCAATAAAATGGGTAAGGCAAGCGTTAAGAGCAGTTTTGCTTCCGTTTTGAATCCCTTCATCCGTAGGAAACCAATGACTTTTCAATGACGTTAAATATCTGTGCTATTGACGTGTTGTGCAAAGAATTAATCCGCTGCATCATGTTTTTTTTGTGAACGAGGTTGGCTCTCTTTATGTTGAGTAGCGTCCGTTTCCGTAGGGTGATCGACACTCTTATCGTTATCCTGCCAATAGTTTTCACCATGCGCCTCTTCTTGATGTTTTGTTTCATCGTCACTCATTTGATCTTTAAGTGAATACGGAATCATGGCATGGGGGAGAAAAAAAATCACCAACCATTTACAAAGCCAATACGCGCAAGCATAAATAATGACCGTGAACATAAAAATAAGCGGTAACCCTAGGACAAAATCAACGAGTAAAGCCTCTCCCGACATGATTTTGCCAACAAACGATTTTTCAATAAAACTAAAGTACAGCCAAGCCAGCACAACACTCAAGCTGAATAATACGGCATAACGATTTAATTTTGCTTCAATACGGTAGTGTCTAAAAAGATTAAACATATTTTTTTAGTTGCCTTTATTTAGGGTCGGAATTTTTTGAAAAAAGAGCCATTGCAAAGCAATATACGTTGCCGCAACATTAAACTCGGCACTAAGAAGCATTTTTTTGGCTTTATTAAAGCTTAATTTAACCACTTTAATGTCTTCATGTTCGGATGCCAGCCCCGCATAATCGGCAATCGAATCAACGGAGGTTTCTGCCGCATACAAATGTAAAATTTCACTGCACGCCCCTGGCGAAGGGTAAAATTGGCAAATGTACTCCAGATCATGAATAACGGCTCCAGTCTCTTCTTGTGCCTCTCGTATACCAGCCTCTTGAGGCGATTCGCCAATATCAATCATGCCTGCAACAGGCTCTAATAACCATACTTGTTCGGCTTGAGCTGGTTTTTGTGTATGGTGATGATTAAGCAACGCACCGGCACGACACTGTTCCACCAGCACCACCTGCTCTTTTGCTAAATCGTACAACAATACCACGACCGCTTGGCCACGCTGAAACACCTCACGGCTAAAGGTCTCTGTCCAGCCTCCGGTATACCGAGTGTGTTTAAAATGCACCACATTTAATTCAAAGAACCCCGAATAAGGTACTGTAATCGATTGAATATTAACCTTTTTTAAAGACATTTAAAATTTACCCCCCCTATAACTCTACTGAATTTCAATCATGGGTACACGGGAAGTAATGCCACAAAGTAACTCATAACTGATGGTATTGGCATGCTTGGCAATTTCATCAATTGATAACGTGCCGCCCCATAGGGTCACTAAGCTACCAATTTGAACCTCATGGCAGTATTTTGTAATATCCACGGTAATCATATCCATTGAAACACGACCAATTAACGGTACTCGTTTACCATCAATCAGAACGGGCGTTCCCGTGACGGCATGCCGAGGGTAACCATCGCCGTACCCAATGGCTATCACGGCAATATAGGTATCTTTAACCGCTTGCCAATCATTACCATAACCGACAAACTCCCCTGCTTTGACCCACTTCATCGCAATCACTTCAGACTCTAAGCGCATAACGGGCTTTAATTGAGGCAATTCATCTTTAGTATGATCTGCTTGCCCTGCACCATATAATAAAATACCGGGACGCACCCAATTGTAATTGGATAAAGGATAAGACTGGAGTCCTGCCGAATTATTCAAGCTGGTTGAAAAGTTAAATTTTTCAGTCACTTGCTGAAAGGTATTAATTTGGTTTTTAGTAAATTCAATGGCTTCTGAACCTTGCTCATCCGCTGACGCTAAGTGTGACATTAAATGAATATTAAAGGTATTTAAGTTCTGTTCAAGCCGTTTAATCACCGTTGGAATTTCGCTAATCGAAAAGCCTAAACGGTGCATTCCAGTATCAATTTTAAGCCAAACGGTCATGTTTACGGCGGTTTGATAATCGAGAACCCATTGCAGTTGATGCTCAGAGTGGATGACGATATCCAAACGATTTTGAATCGCCAATGGCAATTCAATCTCTGAAAAAAGCCCTTCCAATAATAAAATTCGGTGTAAAAACCCTTTTTGGCGTAGTTGCAATGCCTCATCCATTGAGGCCACGCCAAACCCATCGGCACCCACCAGTTGCTGAGCAACGCGGCAAATACCATGACCATATCCGTTGGCTTTCACCACCGCTAAAATTTTACTGTTGGGCGCAAGCCTTTTCGCCACATTTAAGTTATGGCGTAGTGCCGGTAAGTGAATGTAAGCTCTAGCGGGACGATAAAACATACTTAAGACTCGTTGACCGCACGGCTAGTAACCTCCATCAGAGACCTCAAACCCCGCATGATTATCAAAACGCGTGTGTTCGCCAATAAAGGTGAGCCGAACGGTTCCTAAAGCACCATTACGATGTTTCCCTAAAATAATTTCCGCCACACCCTTGTCTTCGCTGTCGGCATTATAGACTTCATCACGATAAATAAAGATAATTAAATCGGCATCTTGCTCAATCGCACCCGATTCACGAAGATCGGACATAATAGGACGTTTATTGGGACGTTGCTCAAGACTTCGGTTTAACTGAGAGAGTGCAATCACAGGAATTTCTAACTCTTTTGCCAGTGCTTTGAGCCCACGTGAAATTTCAGAAATTTCATTAACTCGATTTTCTGAGTTAGCCGACCCTCTCATTAGCTGAATATAATCGACCACAATTAACCCTAGTCCAGTGACTTGCGATTCGGGGTCTTCATGCCCCGCTTCCAACGCTTCTTTCAGTTGCATATCCCGAACGTCTTTC
>JAKITH010000019.1 GCA_021648185.1 Thiomicrorhabdus sp.
TCATACTGATGATTAAAACACAAAAACCAGTTTTTACTATAGCACAGACCGCTTTTACTTTCCGCCCAAAAAAACTTAATAAATCAATAAGATAATAACAAAAAACCTTTGAAACCCTTATTAAAAAAGGCTTTCAAAGGCTCCGCTTATCACAAAAAAAGCTACCACTCTAAACTTCTTAAATACTTAAACATCTCTCTGGCAGACTTAGGTGGCTTCTCTTGAGCCGCTTCTTTTTTAGCGTTTCGAATCCACTGGCGTAGTGACTGACGATCTGCTTGTGGGTAGTGCTCTATAAACTCATTGAGAACCGAATCACCTTCGGCAATCATACGATCACGCCACAGTTCCAGCTTATGAAAATGTGCATTTTGTTGTTTTATTTTTGTTTCAACCTTCGCCAACTTCTCTTTTATTTCAATAATCAATGGCTCGTCTTGACGCAACATTTTACCAATAAATAGCTTTTGACGCTTTAAGGCAGGGCCTTTGTCCATCGATTTTAATAAAAAAATGGCATCCGTAAACTTCGCAGGCAAATCCATTTTTTTGATGTCTGAATCCGTCAACTCTGAAATTTGAATGCCTAACTCTTTAACCGCCTTCGCCGCCTGCTTGATTTGTGTTCGGCTCTCAAATTCCTCTTGCTCCCAATCTCGTACTTCGATCTCTTTTTTTACTCGATTGATATTACGTGGTCTAACCATTACTCTCTCCCATCATTGCAATCCACTCCTCTTCCGATAATACCGTCACCCCTAAGGCTTTGGCTTTGGTTCGTTTTGAACCCGCTTTGTCACCCGCGATCACAAAATCTGTTTTGGCCGATACACTGCCTGTCATTTTAGCCCCCAGTGCTTCCAATTTTTGTTTAGCCTCGGTACGTGAACCTGATTGCAGCGTTCCTGTTAACACCACAATTTTTCCTGAAAATGGTGAATCATTATCCGTCTCAATCGTTTCTGGATCTGGCCAAACCACTCCTTGAGCCAATAATCCAGCCACCACTTCTTGATTGTGCGGTTGCTTAAAAAAGGTCACAATATTTTCCGCGACAATCTCGCCAACATCCGAGACTTCAATTAATGCCTCTTTATCCGCTTGACGAATCTTATCAAGCGTTACAAAATGCTGTGCCAATGACTTTGCAGTCACCTCACCCACTTCGGGTATGCCCAGTGCATAAATGAAACGAGGCAGTGTTGTCTGCTTGGCCGCTTGAATGGCATTGCACGTTTTTAAGGCCGATTTTTCAGCCATGCGCTCTAATTTTTCCAGCGTATCGGGGGTTAATTTAAACAGGTCATCGGGGTGTTTTACCAACCCCTTTTCAATCAACTGGTCAATCAGTTTATTGCCTAGCCCTTGAATGTCCAGCGCTTTACGAGAGACAAAATGCTGTAGTGCACGTTTTCGTTGTGCTGGACAAAACAGACCACCAGAGCATCGGTACACCGCTTTATCATGCTCTTTAATCACATCCGAACCGCACTCGGGGCACTGTGTTGGCATCTCAAACAACCGTGCATCCTCTGGTCGTTTAGTCAGTACTGGAGCCACCACTTCAGGAATCACATCCCCCGCGCGACGCACCACGACCGTATCACCAATGCGCACGTCTTTACGGCGTATTTCATCTAAATTATGCAGTGTCGCATTCGCAACCATCACCCCGCCAACCAATACGGATTCTAACCGTGCCACGGGGGTTAAAGCCCCCGTACGCCCGACTTGAATTTCAATGTCGAGCAACGTTGTCCAAACCTCTTCGGCAGGAAACTTTCGGGCAATCGCCCAGCGGGGTGACTTTGCGGTGAATCCTAAGGTGTTATGTGCCAGAACATCATCTACTTTATAGACGATTCCGTCAATCTCATAAGATAAATTGGCTCTTTTGGCATACAGCATATCGTAATAATCCGCCATGCCCTGAGCACCTTTTACCACTTGTGCATCGGCATTGGTAGGCAATCCCCACCGCGAAAACTGTTCAATCACTTGATGATACTGTTTGGGCAAGGTGCTGTCTTCGCTGATCTCTCCCCAACCGTACAAAAACAAACTTAAATGTCGTTGGGCAGCAATGCTCGGATCCAATTGCCTTAGAGTACCAGCGGCCGCATTACGTGGATTGGCAAACGGCTTTTCACCCGAAGCCACCGCCTGTTCATTAAGGGTATTAAAGGTGGACTTTGACATAAAAATCTCGCCCCTAACCTCTAAAACATGAGGCCAACCCTCTCCCAATAGCTGCAACGGTATCGAACGAATGGTGCGGACATTATGGGTCACATCCTCCCCCACCATACCGTCTCCCCGAGTGGCCGCTTGAATAAACTTGCCATTTTCATAACGAAGATTAATGGCTAAACCGTCTATTTTAGGTTCTGCGGCATAACAAACATCAGATCCTAGCTTCTCAGTCACTTTGCGATCAAAGTCGACCAAATCCTCTTGGGTAAACGCATTACTGAGCGAAAACATGGGAACGGCATGGGGCAAAGCGTTAAATTGGTCAATTGGCTGACCCCCAACTCGCTGAGAAGGGGAATCGTCGGTAATCCACTCTGGATGCTGTTTTTCAATACGAAGAAGCGCTTGATAATACTGATCGTACTCCGCATCACTGACCAGTGGATTGTCTTGCACATAGTAGGCATAATCGTATTGAGCAATGCGTTGCTTAAGTTGAGCTAACTGCTCCAATGAGGATTCATTGGAGATGTCTGAAAAATCTAACGGGGCTTGCGATGGGGCTGAAGGCATGAATTTAACTTTATTTAATGGGCATGGATATGGTTGGATTTTTCTCTGCCCTACTTATAACGGCTCAGACTCATACTTAACCGCTTCGTCTCGCATCGTCTGCAAATCCGACTCTTTAAGAAGTTGGCGCTCCATATTATAGAGTCGCCCTTGTAAACGCTGTGAAATTTTACGCGCCATCATAATCAAATCATGCATTGCCGCAGGCGCTTTAACCGTTGCCGGTAATTCTAAAATCATCGCCACACCGCAGGTTGTACTGGTTTCCATCGTATCAATGGGAAAAATCCCCGGCTCCATTAAGTTGGCCACTTTAATAATATGATTGCCCATGTTATCGCATTTTACGTAAATTTTACCCTCCGTAAGAGACAGCCCCACCCCTAACAACGCCTGATTGACTTCAAGCATCGAAAACTCTTGCCCTGCACTCATCACCAAAATCACAAACACTTGAGGCTCTTTTTTCTCAGCACTGCGCGGTTCAGTTGCGTGCGCTGCCATGCCATCTTCCGGCAGACCAAAAGAGGGTTTTTCATGTTCTGGAGCGACATATTGAGAACCGTCTCCTATCACATTCAGATCATCCACCACCAATACATGATGCTTACCACCCGATGTACTTTGATGCGCCGTAGCCTCTTCCTGTAAAATTTCAGAAGGACGTTCACTGTGTTCAGGGGTTACCGTTTCCGTATTCAGAACCAACTCATCCGCTGGAGTATGCATGCTTTCCTGATCTTGTTCTCTCGGATTTTGTGCGGCTTTAACCAATTGTTCAGCCGCCTCAAATTCATCACCAAACGGCAATACGGCTTGATCTTTACTCACCTCTGGCTCAACACGCTCTTCACCTAAGTGGGCTAAACGTGCTTCAGTATTTTTAGAGGCGGGAATATGCGGCTCTCCCAGTTCATTCAAAGCATGAGAGGCTTTTTGATATGAGGCGCTGGATTCAGCTTGTTGCTGCTTTTCATCCTGTTGAGTGCGTTCTTTTTTTAACACCGACTGCCGATTGCGGCTCAAAAAATAGAGGGCGATCACCACAACTACGGCAAAAATAAGTAAAACCTGCTGTAACTCGTTCATGTATCTTAAGGCTCCAAAACACGACTTGAAAAAAAGGGATGATATATATCAAGGAATTGTACCTTTTATCCCCCCCCTATTTCCAGTCCTATTCGGTTTATAATGCATAACGATTTACTTATGCTCAAAACAAAAAACAACGAGATAAACCACATCATGCAAAACGACCGCTCCCTCTTTGTATTAGGCATCGATTTAGGCACCTCTGGCATACGCGGAGTCATTGTTGAAAAGCACCGTCATTCAACGGCCGAAACCATACATGCATCCGAATCAGTTCCTTTGCATCAGATCCAACACACGGCACAATTACCTCCCCTTTTTGAGGCCAGCACCACTCAATCATCCGATGTCTGGATTGCCTTATTGGATGCGCTGTTACACACACTAGAACAATCTTTTCCGTTGGCTCAACTCACCCAAATAATTGTCGATGCCACCTCCTCCACAGTACTGCTCTGTTCAGCAGACGGTTCTCCTCTAAGCCCCGCCTTAATGTATAACAATCAACAAGCCATCCAAGAAGCAAAGCACATACAACAAGCCAGTGGATTTAACCCATCCTCTGTCGCACAAGGTGCATCCTCTACCTTAGCTAAGGTGCTGTTTTTGCTTAATAAAAAAAACTCACACCCCCTCCCTATCATTTGCCACCAAATCGACTTTATGAATCATTTTTTATGCGGTTCTCTTAATGTAACCGATGAAAACAGTGCCCTTAAACTCGGTTACGACAGCACCACTCAAACATGGCCAAAATGGATAAGCCAACTGCTTGCACCACTTACCTTACCCACCGTGGTGCCTCCTGGTACACCGCTTGGTTTGATTACGCAACAACGGGTAAAACAGTATGGATTTTCACCTAACCTGACCGTACACGCAGGCACCACAGATAGTATTGCGGGATTTTTAGCGTCGGGCGCTTCTCAAGTGGGCGATACCGTTATCTCACTTGGCTCGACTCTTGCCATAAAAATGATCAGTCCAACGCCTGTATTTAATCAACAATACGGTATTTACAGCCATAAGCTCAAAGAGAACTGGTTGGTCGGTGGTGCTTCAAATGCGGGCGGAGCGGTTCTCTTAAAAGAGTATCGCTTGGCTGAAATCGAATATTTAATTCACTCTCTCAACCCAAGCTCTCTAACGGATCATGCATTACAGATCACAGATGACTACTACCCTTTGAGTTCCATTGGTGAACGATTCCCCATTTCAGATGCCACCTTTTCGCCAAAAATGCCGCAAAAGCCTAAGTTCCCACTGGTCATCAACGCGACGTCTTCCAGCGACTTGGCCATACTGAACGCGCACCAATACTATTTTTTAAATTTAATCAAAGGACTTGTTTATATTGAAGACTTAGCTTATAAAAGGCTCACTCAAGTCAGTGGTCAACCGGTTAAACGGTTATACAGCGTAGGAGGGGGGGAGAAAAATTTATTATGGCGGCGTTGCCGAACGGCACAGTTTGCCACACAATTTACGTTAACCACCGCGCACTCTTTAGAAGCGGCTTATGGCGTAACCAAACTTATTCAGGATAAAAGCATGTCAAATCAAGTACAGAAACTCATTGAACAACTTAATAAACATCCCGTCGATTTTAACAAGGTGATTCAAGTCATTGAAAACAACTTTTTTTTCACTCCGTCGGAATTTAAGAATGGCAACACATTGAATGCCGAGAACAGCAATAACGGATCATGCAAAATTTTTGCTTTTGGACAATTGAATCAACTCTCAGAACAAGCCACACTCAACGCGTTTGGTGATTTTTATACCCAAGATGTCTTGCAACACCCTGAGAGAGATGACCATCAAAACATTCGTAATTTCATGCAATCTGGATGGCAAGGCATTGTGTTTGAAAAACCCGCCTTAACCCCTAAATAACAACAAAAATTAAGCCGAATGCACTTTTTTAACCAACTCTAAATTTAAAAATGTGTGTCCGGCACTGTCGCCAGATAACACCGTAAAGGCTTTTTGTTCATCGCCCATTTGATTTAACACCAACTGTGCTTGGCTAAAGTCGTCCTCTTTGGTGTAGCCATTAATGGTGATAATGGTTTTAAGGTTTGCCGCCGCAGACGATTTGATTCCATTAAAAGAATCCTCAAATGCAATCGCATCTTCTGCCGTTAAGTTCATCTGCTCTAGCGCCCAAAGATAGATATCGGGAGCAGGCTTTTTAGCGGGCACAATATCACCCGCTGCAATCACTTCAAACCAACTTTCTGACTCTGACCCCAATGTACTTTTTAACAGTGCCGTTACATTTTCTGGTGTGGTGGTCGTCACAATCGCCATACGCATTCCTTCATTTCTGGCTTCATTAATTAACCGCTCCACCCCTACTCGCAACGGAATCCTCCCTTCGGCCATTAACTGCGTATAAAACTTTGTTTTAGAAGCATGAAGGTTTTTTACAAAGTCATTAAAACGACCGGGCTTACTAAACTCGGGATTAAATTTTTCTAAATAATAGCGAATACGCTCCTTACCGCCCGTGACGGCCAACAACTCACCATACAGCGCTTCATCCCAGTACCAATCTAACCTAGCGGCTTTAAACGCCATATTAAACGCGGGACGATGCCCGTCGCGTTCGGTGTCGGCTAAAGTGCCATCTACATCAAATAAAAGCGCCTGTAATACGGCCATATTCTTACTCCTTTTGGTTATTTTGAGGGGATTCTGCGGAATATAAGTGTAAATTACAAGCAAATGCCTTAAAAATATAACTTGTTGAACCCTTTTAAACCTGCTATAAATCCCCTCTGTTGAAAAACCGAATTCAAATTAGTGCGTCACAATTCGTATAATTAGGCTAAAATAAAACGTTATATTTTAGACAAAAAAATCTTAAAAAAGATTAGGAGCAACAAATGGAACACCAAGTGGACTTTATTGAAAACTACCCAGCATATAAGCCGGCAAAAGACGAAGAATACATGAGTCCTGCCATGCTGGAACACTTCAAAAATAAACTCTTGGCGTGGAAAGAGCAGTTATTAGATGAAGCCAACAACACCGTAAGCCATCTACAAACAGACTCTGAAACTCCAGCCGACCCAAGCGATCGTGCCTCTCAAGAAGAGGAGTTTGCATTGGAATTACGCACGCGTGATCGAGAGCGTAAATTGATCTCCAAAATTGATAAATCATTACGTGCCATTGAAAGCCGTGAATACGGTTACTGTAAAATGAGTGGCGATGAGATTGGTTTAGGTCGTATGGAAGCTCGCCCTACGGCAGACTTAACCGTTGAAATGAAACGCAAACAAGAGATCCGTGAAAAACAAGGCGTAGCGTAACCTCAACTCTAAATTTTTTCCTGAAGAGGCTGTTTTTATACAAAAACAGCCTCTTTCAAAGTCAAGTTGAAACTCCCCAAATTGCTTAAAAATGCCGTTTGGGTATACGTCACAAGGTTTCAATCCCATTGAATACAGCCGATCTTATCAACTTACTCTGTTTACCCCAAAGCTACCCTCACTCGGTTGAGGTGATTACGACCATCGAAACCCATATTTCGGTGGTATTTTTAACGGGGCCATATGCCTATAAACTTAAAAAAAAGGTCGATTTTGGGTTTTTAAATTTCAGTACGTTGGCTCTGCGTAAAAAATACTGTCACTTAGAGTTACAACTAAATCATCGTTACTCTCCTCAACTCTATTTGGATGTCGTTGCCGTTTATGTCAACCAACACAACCAAATTGCTTGGCAACCCACAGAACACTGCCCTGAGCCCGTTGAGTACTTGGTCAAAATGAAGCAATTTGACCCCAATGATGTCCTAGGAAAAAAACTACAAACCGAATCCTTAAGCTCCCCCCAAGTAAATGCCTTAGCAACCTTAATTGCAGGATTTCATCAAACAGCCGAACCGATTTCTGGTCATTCAACGCTGGAAAAAAGTCATCTAGGAACCCCTAAAACCCTCTTGCATCCCATGCTGGATAACTTTCCAACCCTATACGACAACGCTACGCCACAAGAACTACCACGGCTTAAACAATTAGAAACGTGGACACAACAACAATTTAAGACCCTCGCGCCATTGATGAAAAACCGACGTGAGTCTGGCTATGTTAGAGCCTGTCATGGTGATTTACACATCGATAACATCACCTTAATTCAGCACCAACCGGTTCTGTTTGATGGCATTGAGTTTAATGAGTCGTTTCGCTGGATTGATGTCATCAGTGATCTTGCCTTCTTACTCATTGATTTGGACTTTAGAAAACAAACGGCACTGGCCTACAACATACTCTCACTGTATTTAAGCCAGACCACCGATTATCCGTCCTTAAAACTGCTCCGGTTTTACCAAGTCTATCGCGCCTTAGTTCGAGCAAAAATTACCACCTTAAGAGCCACGCAACTGCCGAGCAACAGCCTTGAAAAAAGGCATTTAATGCAAACCGCTCAAGCGTATATAGACTTAGCAACACATTACACTCAACCAAAACCACAACAACGCCTTATTTTATTGCAAGGGGTATCGGGGTCGGGTAAAAGTTACTTTTCAGAGCAACTCTTAACGCAAATGGATGCCATCGTCCTAAGCTCCGATCGCGTACGCAAACAACTTTACGGCATCTCACCACTGCACCGAGTCACCGAAGCAGAAAAAAAGCACCTGTACAGTGCCAAAATGAATCGCAAGGTCTATCAAACCTTGTTAGAGCAAGCCAAACAAATTCTCTTGCTCGGTTTTAATGTCATCGTAGACGCCACCTTTTTACAACACAAGCACCGCACCCCGTTTTATGAGCTATGCGAACGCCTGCCTTTAAAAGTCGCCCATGGTGTAATTTACATCGACACCCCAAAAGCACTCGCCACTTTATCTATTGAGGCCAGACAGCACCAAAAAAACAACCCTTCGGATGCCAATGTTTCGGTCATGCTCAACCAATACCCGCAACTGGAACCGCCAACCGAATCTGAAAACGCACTCATCTTAAGTGCCACCCAATTACGCCACTTTTTTCCAACGTCATTGGTTCAAGATTTTTTAAATAGGCCGATACACTCTAAGAAGCCCTAAAAGCCACATAAAAACCAAAGAGTGATACCTATCATGCCGAATAAACTATTGCCTTTAACATTCTGTTGTTTTTTTCTCCCCCCCCTACTTCAAGCGGCCGAAACCGTGCCGGCCAGTGAGCTTAAAGTGCTAGGCATCTCTTTAATGGAAGCCGATATCACCAGCGTTCGAAGTCATTTATGGGATATTGGCGGTTATTTACAAGCCAAAGGCTCGGTTAAGCAACATAATTACGATAAATTTTTTCCATGGTCCACCATGCGTGATAGCTACTACATTCTATTTCGTTACAACCATGCGGGGAAAATCACCTCCGTAAAACGGCTCTACCGTCCCTACTCCATTGAACAAAGTAACCGCAGAAGCGCCATTAAAACCAGAGACATCGCCTTACCGCTAATTCAAAAACTGGGACAACCCACCCACATTCAAACCAAAGGCTGGGGAGGAACTCTACGTTATCGCGCCTATACATGGAAGGACGATAAAGTCACCATTACCATTGATCGAGAGGGAGGGGAGAAATTAGGCAATATTTTCATCCAGTATACGGTCAATATTCACGACCCCTATGAAGTGGTTAAAAAAGAACCCAATGCTCAAAATACCAATCAACAAGGGGCATAAGCTTGGTGTGCAAACCGTTTAATGTCACACCACGCCTCCTCTAAATGCTGAAATGCATGGTTGCCTCCCTCATAAACCTGCACTTGAAATGCAGGAGTTAATGGCGAATACAATGCCAGTGCAAAAGGAACATCAATCACCTCATCCCCTTCATCCAGTAACAATAACGCAGGAATATGTTTGTTTAACGGTTGTTCAACCGTATCAAACATCATCGCCTTAAGCTGTTGAATATAAGCTAAATCAATGCAAAATGACTCTCCTGTCACCGTATTTTTATGCCGCCCTAAGTGCTGTTCAAAAATGGGAATCGGATTTAACGCAGGATTAATCATCACATAAGGAAGGCCATATTTTTGCCCTAAATATTGAGCGTAAAAACCGCCCATTGACGACCCTATCAATAACAATGGTATTTCAGGTGTTTTTAAGAGTGGAACAATTAGCTTCTCAATCGCAGCAATACTCGCTTGAGGCGAGGCCAATGGGTAGGTTGGCGTAAGCCATTTTTGAAATGTGGTCATTTTCTCGCCCCCCTCTTTTAACGCGCTTGAATCGAGATGATTTTCTTGAGCCATTTGCTCAGCAAACCACCGTCCTTTCTGGCTTTTTCCACTGCTTAAAAATCCATGTAGATAGACGCATATCGGTAATTGCATTCTGTTAGAATCCCACCATGATAAAAACACCTAGAATACAACAACGCCCCATAAATGCCAGCGTTTTTCAAGCCGCCCAAGCGCTTGGCTTAACCGAACTGCAAGCCAAGCTGATTGCCAGCCGAATGAGTGACTGCACCGATTTAGAAAAAATCGTATTTCCTAAGCTTAAACACATTCAACACCCCAATGCATTGAAAAATGCCAAAGAGGCCGCGCACCTCATTGTAAAAGCCATTAACAGCGATGGCGTGATCGTATTAGCCACCGATTACGACACCGATGGCGTGACCTCCGCATGGGTCGCAAAAACCGCACTGGTCGACTATTTTGGCGTGCCTAAAGAGCGTGTTATTCATATCATAGGTGAGCGTAAACAAGGCTATGGCATTACCGACGAAGTGGTCGACCGTATTTTAGACATTCCCAAACCCATCTCACTGGTGATCTCAGCCGACCAAGGCTCCAGCGACGAACCCCGCATTGCTCGCTTAAAAGAGTCCGGCATCAGCGTCTGCGTCACCGACCATCACCAACTGCCGCCAGAAGGCCCACCGCCCAGCGCTACCTGCACCGTCAACCCACAACAAGCCGGCTGTGAGTACGACACAACCGTGGCAGGGTGCTACGTTATTTTTATTGTCATGGCACAAGTACGAACCGTCTTAATTGAACAAGGTCAGCTCCCCAAAGAGTCGCCCTCCTTAAAAGCACTCTCTATGAACGTCGCGCTAGGCACCGTCGCCGACAGCGTGAGTCTAAAAAGCCCAAACAATCGAGCCATTGTCCAATCTGGATTGCAGTTCATTAACCAATTTCGCTCCCCCGCTTGGCAGGCAATGCAACAACTCAACGACAACAGCGGACAACCCTACGATGCCGAATTTTTAGGATTTCAAGTTGCCACACGCATTAATGCCGCCAGCCGCGTCAGCGATGTGACCACCGCATTTAACTTTTTAACCGCCCCCAACAGCTACCAAGCCCAGCAATTTCTTGAACAACTCGACGCCGACAACCTCAATCGCCGCAGCCAACAAGACGGCATGCTCACCCAAGCCAAAGCCATCGCCGAACAACGCTATCACGATCAAAAATACACCCTCACCATCCGAATGCAAGGCAACGCGGGTATTCAAGGCATCATCGCCTCACGAATCGGGGAGCAGTACGGTTTACCAACCATCGCAATGACCGATGTAGACGACGGTTTTATTGCCGGAAGTGGCCGAGGCATTGTGCCCAATATCGACCTACGAGAGGCCTTTCAATGGATGGCCGATCAACACCCCGATCTGTTTGTCTCCATGGGCGGCCATGCAGGAGCGGCAGGTTGTATGATTCCAGAACACAACTTTGACGCGTTTGAACAACTGTTTGAACAAGCCATTCAAAACCAACTCGGCAACGAACCCCCAGTGCCCATCATTGAAACCGACGGTTCACTCAGCTCACAACAGCTACAACCCCAATTAATTGAAGAGTTAAAACTACTCGAACCCTACGGAAGAGAGTGGCCTAAACCCCTATTTTCAGGCGACTTTACCATTCGAGAAGTCAGAGCCGTAGGGCAGACTAAAACCCACCTCTCCTTTAAACTGATGGACGAAGAGCAACAAACAATATCCGCAATCTACTTTAACGCAAAAGCCTCCAAAGACGATCCCGATCCTTTTTCGAGAGGCGAAAAAATTCACTGTGTCTACCAACCCAGCCTGAATGTATACTACGGCAGAACCACATTGCAACTCAGGCTGGTTACGGCGCAAAAAAAGGTTTAGGGGTAAAATTCGCTGAGACAACACACACATTAACGAGCGAAAAATTTCCTTAAAGGATGCCGCTTGAGTTCCAAGAATAACAGAGGGTTTATGAGTATTGAATTTTTAGGGGATTCAGAGCCAAATCACACCATGATGAACCCTATCGGTAAGACATTCAAAAAGCTATCTTCATAGCGAGACATCAGCGTAACCAATATAGACTGGGCTTGTCCAACAAACGGTTCAGATCGTGGCTCCGCGCT
>JAKITH010000020.1 GCA_021648185.1 Thiomicrorhabdus sp.
TTAAAATAGTTCAACTTCACCCTCGTCCATTGACGCCAAACTCACCCGCTTCATACGTGACTCTTCAATCTCTTTACGTTTTTGATGAATTTTTTGACGAAAAATATCGACACGTTGCTTATACTCGTCTTCATCTGCCGTTGGATTTAAGCGATTTTCTTCTAAAAACTCACTGATTTCACTTGAAAATTGGTTTAAGTTATCCAAATGACTCGCAACCTGATCCACCAACTGACGCACAATATCTTCAAACTGTAACGAACGCATGGCATCCGATACACTGCCTTCAATCCCTGTAATTAACCCAGAAAAACTTCCTAATTTATTCGAAATACCATCATTCATTTCATCAAGTTCAGACAGCATGATATTCATTTTGTCTTGGGAAGCGTTAGCGTGCTCCATATCCTTTGATGCGGTTTCACTGACGAGATTACGCACTTGATTGACCATGGATTTAGCCGCTTCGGCTTGCTTACGAATTTGTTCATTCAAGACATTCGAGTTAATCGATAGCTTACGAACCTCATCGGCAACAACCGCAAACCCGCGCCCCGCTTCACCCGCTCTGGCCGCTTCAATAGCCGCATTCAATGCCAATAAATTGGTTTGATCGGCAATGCCTTTGACATCTTCAAGCAGGTGAAAGATGGATTCAATTTGTCCCACCATTTCATCAATTTTTGCCACGGTTTGATTACTTCGATTACTAGTTTCAATTAATAAATTAATCAAATACTGCAAAACCACTTTAATTTCAGATGAAAATTGCTTAATGCTCATCTCATCGGTTTTATCACCTTCTCCGCCTAAGTTTTCAAGCAAAGCCAAAACTAATTCATACTGCTCTCTGGTTTGGTCATGCAACCCCGAAAAACTGCCATTAAGCGTTTCTATCGACTCCGAAATCAGCCCTTTTATTTGAGTCAACTCATCTCGAACAACCTCTACTTCATTCGCCACCACCGAATCCACGTCACTCATAATTAACTGCAACGATTCGTCTGCCACGGCCACCCTAACGACTGGCTCACCCAAAGAAGAACCCGCCATCGGATGTTGTGATGCAGCATCTGATTTCACCTTAACAGCCGCGCTATCACTCTGGCTGGCAATTTTTGCCACCAAAACAGCCCAAACAATCGAGACCAAGAGTACCATCACAAAACCTACAAAAGGAATGTTAAGTAACGTGACCCCTCCCCCTATTAGAGTCGCCAGCCAAGCAGGCCAATATGCAGTTAAAATATGTGGCATGTTTTGTTTCCTTAAATTAAGCTCAAAAGTGGGTCTATACCCAAATCATTTAAAGCAGGTTTAATGCCAAAAGAACAAGAGATTACACCAATTCCAAAATTTTCTGCGGGATATCATTTAAGGATAAGACATAATCCGCCGCACCAAGTTTAACAGCCTCTCCCGGCATGCCCCAGACGACACTGGAGTTTTCATCTTGCGCAATCGTCGGTGCTCTTTTTGCCTGCATCTCTTTCATTCCCACCGCACCATCGGCTCCCATTCCGGTTAACAAAACACAAATGGCATTAGAACCCACTGCATCCGTCACGGAACGAAACATCACGTCCACGGCGGGCTTATGACGATTAACAGGTGGCCCATCATTTAAACGACACACATAACCGCCAGCCTCTTTAACCACCATTAAATGTTTGTCCCCTGGTGCGATATACACATTACCCGCTAAAATTGGCTGACCATTTTTTGCATGATAAACCGTCATCTCCGACACCGTATTCATTCGTTTAGCAAAAGGCAAACTAAAGGTAGCAGGGATATGCTGGGTAATCACAATAGCAGGAGTACTGGCGGGCAAGCGCATGAGCACTTCTTTAATGGCCTCCGTTCCCCCCGTGGAAGCCCCTAGTGCGATTACTTTATTGGATGCCTTTATTGAGGTGCGCGTGGCATTAACACTGCTAAGCGTTGCTTTTGCAAGCACAGGGGGGGCATTTAAATTTGCGATATAGCGATTGTATTGACGCTCTAAGCTCACTTTACTGACCTTAGAAGCCGTCTTGATTTTACGGCAAATTTCTTGCGTGTACGCTTCAAAGGTATTAACCAAGTTAATTTTAGGTTTGGTCACAAAATCAACCGCGCCTAAATCCATCGCTTCAAACGTAACGTCGGCACCCTTTTCTGTTAGGGTCGATACCATCACCACGGGCATAGGGTGCAATCGCATTAAATTCTTTAAAAAGGTGACGCCATCCATTTTAGGCATTTCAACATCCAACGTGAGTACATCAGGATGCAACGCTTTAATTTTTTCTCGTGCATCAAAAGGATCAAATGCCGTACCTACAACGTCTATATCCGGATCCGCCGACAGCATCTCTTCTAACATCTGCCTCACTAAAACAGAATCATCCACAATTAAGACTTTAATTGGTGTATTCACAATACTTCCTTTTTTATTGGTCTAACAACACATACAACCCAACTCTCTAGGCTATTATTTTATTTTTTTATAAATGGTTTGACCGAGTAACTCAAAGCGATCGCATACCTTATAAAGTGATTCTGAATGCCCAACCATAAGGTGCCCCCCTAGAGGAAGTTGCTCGGCGTAACGGTTAAACAGTTTACTTTGCGTTGGTTTATCAAAGTAGATCACGACGTTTCGGCAAAAAATAACATCAAACGTTTCTTTAAAAGGCCATGGGTCCATTAAGTTGAGTTGCCCAAATTCAATCATGCTCTGTAACTCTGGTTTAGTTTTAACAAACCCCGCATTAGACCCTTCTCCCTTCCTAAACCAACGACTCTTTCGTTCCTCTGAGATGCCTTTTAATCGATCTATTTTATAGACGCCCTTCTTTCCAGTGTTCACCACATTTGAATCCAAATCGGTCGCAATCACTTTTGCATCCCACCCCGCAGGAACGGCCTCTTTTAATACAATAGCAATGGAATATGGCTCCTCTCCCGTAGAACAGCCGGCGGACCAGATTCGTATTTTCTTAGTCGCTGCATTTTTTTTCAACAATTCAGGAATAACACTCTCTGCAAGGTACTCAAAGTGATGATTTTCTCTAAAGAAAAAGGTTAAATTTGTGGTGATCGAGTTAATTAAATGAATAAACTCAGTCTCACCTTGTTGCTCTACATAATCTAAGTACTCATTGAAGGCAGACAACCCTAAAAACCGAATACGCTTGGCAAGTCGGTTATATACCAAGTTATTTTTAGAATCATTTAAATCAATGCCCGCAAAATCATACGCAATTTTTTGAACGCGCTTAAAATCCTTGTCTGTAAAATCAAACTCTCTTTCACTCATCGTTATCAAGCCTTTCACTAATCTGTCATAATGATAATTAATATAATCGTAATTGAGCAAGATGCAAATAAAAATGGTTTATATTTCTAATAATAATTCTCAACCCCTGTCAGCTACGCTGAATAGCGTAAACAGTACGTCCCAAAAAAATACGACTTTACAGGTTGGGCAAATTCTCAATGCCAGTATTAAACCGCTTCAAGGAAACCAAGTTCAAATTAACATCGGGTCTCAAACACTGTTGGCAACCAGTAAAGAAAGCACGTTACCTACGGGTAGCGTACAAGTACAAGTAAAACAAACACAACCCTCTATTGTACTGTCCATCATGGCAAACAGACCTTCTTCCTCAGTCAGTCAAACACAACAGACAATTCAAGCTGCATACCGACAGCTAATGCCTGCACAAACAAATGTTTCACAAGCGTTCCAACAAATAAGTCTATTACAAGCTCTGCCCCCCGCATTACTCTCCCCTATTAATCAATTGCTGGATCAAATGCTTAAGTCAACAACACCGCTGTCTGGAAAAGAGCTTAAAAATCGACTGGAACAAAGTGGCTTATTTTTTGAATCTAAGCTTAAAAAAAGCGAACAACCTAAGCTACAGAATGACCTTAAAGCACAACTGCTGACATTAAGACAACAAACAGAGGCTCTAAACATTAAAAGCCCCGCATCACAACTGACACAACTTGCCAGCATCCTTACTCAAGCCATCAATCGCTTAACCGTTCAACAACTGCAACTTTATGAAAATCCGATAGCGACCCCTCTAGAATTACCTTTTGAACGAGATAAACGCATTCATAAAAACAGCATTGAGCTCCGTCAAAACCAACACACTTCCCCTGCTTCATGGGAGGTATTAATGGAGATGAATTTGCCTCAAGGCGAACTTTTTACCAAATTACTCATGAATCAAGAAGGGGACATAAATTGTATTTTTTGGTGTGAAACCAATGCCCTAGAAAGCTTAATAAAAGAGCAGATCAATACATTAACGCAACAGTTTTCAGACAGCGATCTTCCCTTAAAAAACATTCATTTTGTGCCTCAAAAACCCGTCACAACGACACAAAGCACTCAAGTAGCATTGATTGATATTCATATTTAATCGCAGAGACACTCTTATTTACCCAAATCTAAAAAATCCGCACTTCCAAGTAGCTTGGGTATAGACAAAAAGGGCTATAAAAATAAATATGCCCTTTTTTAACCAATTTCAGCCACAAGGACTAGACCTTTTTGAATGAATCGGTTAATTTAGAAACTCATCCTGACAATGATAGAAGAGACGTCTACATATGGAAAAGAATCTAGACTCCATCCAAGAACAAATTGATCAACAAAATGGTGATAACGATCAGGTATTAAGCTTTATCTTAGGTCAGGAAGAGTATGGCGTCGATATATTACGCGTTCAGGAAATAAAGGGGTGGGAAAAAACGACCCCCATCCCAAATACACCTAAATTCGTTATGGGGGTCATCAACCTCCGTGGTGCCGTGGTTCCAATCATTGATCTTCGCATCCGTTTTGGCTTGGAAGAAATGACTTACGATGACACCACCGTTGTTATTATTGTTCGTTCTGAAGACAGTGTAGGTACCCAAAAAATTATTGGTTTAGTCGTTGATGGTGTTTCAGATGTTTACAGCATTCAAGCAAAAGAGTTGCAAGTTGCACCCGATATGTCTGGAAGAGTCCAGTCAGATTATATTCGAGGCTTAGCCACTATTAATGAAAAACTCGTCATTATTCTTCATGTTGACCCATTAATAAACGACGGTATTTTAGCTAAAATTAAAAAATCATTAAATATATAACAACAACTTATATACCCAAATTACTTGGAAATACGGGAATTTTGGATCTGAGTAAAACCACAAGACAAGGCACATCTTGCAGATAATGGCTAGCCATTTTTAAAAGATGTAACGCAGTATTGTGGTTTCAGCCTGGTTCAAAAAACTGCATTTTCAAGTAGTGTTGGTATAAGCATAAATAGTGAGAAGATAAGATGCCAAAAATCTTAGCAGTAGATGATTCTAAGTCAATGAGACAAATGGTAAGCATGTCGCTAAAATCAGCAGGACATGATGTCACAGAAGCCGAAGACGGTGCAGTCGCTTTAGCCATTGCACAAAAAGAACAATTTGATTTAGTCGTTACCGACATCAATATGCCTAACATGAACGGAATTGAGCTCGTTACCGCTCTACGAGCCATGCCAAACTATAAATTTACCCCCCTACTCTGTCTTACCACAGAATCTTCAGGTGACATGAAGGCCAAAGGGAAAGCTGCTGGTGCAACGGGATGGATCGTCAAGCCTTTTAGCCCTGAAAAACTGTTATCCGTTATTAGTAGAGTGTTATAACACCTTATAAAGTTGAACAACGTTCAAGCACAAGGAAATGAGTATGAGCACAGAGATCAAGCTCCCTGAAAATTTAACTATCCATCACATTGATAATCACTTTAATGAACTTAACAAACTCTTTGATGAGTCAGAAGATGAGATTAAAATTGAAGCCTCTGCTGTAGAAACCATTGACAGTGCAGGACTGCAAACCCTTCTGATCTTAATCAAAAACAGCTTGGATAACGACAAAACAATTTCTTGGGAGAATACGCCCGATATTGTACAAACCAGTTCAGATAGATTAGGGTTATCTCAAGCTCTTTTATTACCCTCCTAGTCCAACTTACACCCAAACTACTTGAAAAGGCAGTTTGGCTATAGATGAAACCTCTGGGAAGCTCTATGCCCTGAGAGGTTTTTTTATTTAAAGTAACTTCTTATTCCCGTCTTTATTGACCATCATCTTATCGCCACCCTATAAAAACAAGAGATTCAAGCCATGAATCACCCTCCTAAAACCCTTGCCGATAAAGTTGCCGTATCCATTGAGTACCAAGGAACAGGCGCACCAAAAGTTACCGCCAAAGGCAAAGGTTACATCGCTGAAGAGATCATTCAAAAAGCAACGGAGTTAGGCATTCCGATTCAAACCGATCCAGCACTCGTTGGACTGCTAAGCCAAGTAGAACTTAACCATGAAATTCCAGAAGAACTGTACGAAGCCATTGTGCAAGTATTAATTTTTGCCTATCAAGTAAGCGGAAAAGAGTTTAATACGCCCAGTAAAGAGTAGTTACTAAAAAATAAGATATTAGAGATAAAGGAGGAGTCGAATACAAAATTGGTCGGAGTGACAGGATTTGAACCTGCGACCACTTGACCCCCAGTCAAGTGCGCTACCAAGCTGCGCTACACCCCGAAAAAGAACAAACTCAGAAATGAGTTCGGCGGTATTATAACCTGATTTTTTTGAATAAAAAGCTTAAATATCACTTTTTTAATTAAGCTAAAATCGCTGTTTAATATACGCTCTAAAAGATTGCAACTCTTGCTGCATTAATTGCAACACCTCAACCGCTTTGCTTTGTTCAGAACACGCCATCTCCTCTTTAATAGGAGCCGACTTTTTCGCAAGCTTTACTTTTGCGCCTGGAATCGTAAAACCTTGTTCATGCAGTAAGCTTTTAATCTCTAAAAGCAACTCAAGGTCTGCACGCTGATAATAGCGGCGCCCACGACGCTTACTGGGTTCAAGCTGAGGAAAAACCTGCTCCCAGTAACGTAGTACATGCGATTTTAACTGACAAATTTTAGCCACTTCACCAATGGTAAAGTATTTTTTATCTGGCAACTCACTTAAAAGTTGCGTAATAGGGAGTGATTCCTGATTAAGATTTGCCATAATTATCAATTTGTGCGCGTAATTTTTGTCCAGGCTTAAATGTTACCACTCTTCGAGCTGAAATAGGAACATCTTCTCCCGTTCTTGGGTTACGACCCGGACGAGATGCTTTATCACGAAGCTCAAAATTACCAAAACCAGATAGTTTAATTTGCTCTCCGGAAATTAATACTTCACTGAGTTCATCATAAAACTGTTCAACCAGCTCTTTTGATTCACGCTTATTAAAGCCAAACGTATCTGATAAGTTTTGTGCGATATCTGCTTTGGTTAATGCCATTTTTTACCCTATTTTACCTATATAAGGAACGTGCATGGAATAACTTGGACACTCTAACTTGCCTTTTTGTCCCAGCTCAAATCGTTGCATAGAATAACTATGCACCTCTTGAGATAATCCGATCTGAAACAAAAATACTGCGTTATAGTGCCCAAGTTTATTCCATGCACGTTCCTAAAGACCTTTTCACGAAAGGAACGCAAAAGTCTCTAATACTATCTTAATTCTGCACTGACGGCTTGTTTTGCAGAGATTAACACCTCTGAAATAAGTGCATCCACTTCTTCGTCCTGCAAGGTTCTCTCTTGATGTTGAATTTTCAACGTCAGTGCAATGCTTTTTTGTGATGCATCAACCCCTTGTCCACGATAAACATCAAATAACTCAACGGTGTTAAGAATATCAGATTTCACCGCCACAATCGAATCAATCAATGCCTGTACGGCAATCGCTTCATCGACCACAAAGGCCAAATCACGTTGAACTTCGGGAAACTTAGAGACGGCTTGAGCCGCTGGAACCTGCATGGTCATTAACGCATCTTGTCGAACTTGAAACAGGTACACTTTACCACTCACACCCATCGGCTTGACCAATGAAGGGTGCAACTGCCCAATCATACCCACCTCTTTTCCGTCTTTTACGATGGATGCCGATTGACCGGGGTGCAATGCTGGATGCGCACACGATTCAAAACGAATATTTGCTAATTGGTGGCTCATCCGTATCAATGTTTCAACATCGCCTTTTAAATCAAAGAAATCAACCGAACGCTCCTCTTCATCCCAACCCGAAGCGGATACTTTACCGGCTATCACGCCACCGAACATCGGAACTTGGGTAGCTCCCGTTGGGTCTGAGTCATTTTTATAAAAAACCAAACCACTCTCAAATAGGCGAACACGAGGCTGTTGACGATTTTGATTGTAAGCAACCGATTGCAATAAGCCAGAAAATAAATTGGTACGCATCGCTTTCATGTCATCCGAAATTGGATTTTGCAACAGCACATAAGGGATCTCTGGCTCCAACAATTTCTGCTTTGCTTCTTCGACAAAACTGTAGGTAATGACTTCATTGTAACCACGTTGCACTAAAGCCATTTTTAACGCAAGTAACGACTGTTCAGACTCTGGCAACTCATTTAATGTCATCGGAGCTAATACTGGCGTTTCTGGCAGATTATTGTAGCCAAAAATGCGTCCAACCTCTTCAATCAAATCCATCTCTATCGCCATATCAAAACGATAGCTAGGCGCAGTCATCTTCCAACCTAATTTTGTCGTGCTGACATCAAACCCTAACGATTCAAAAATATGTACAACCTTTGCATCCTCAACATCCACCCCTAAACGATTGGTAATCGTGGTTTTGCGTAACTCAATAACGGCTGGCGTTGGTAAATCCGATTCTGAAACCACCGAAACCACCTCACTAACCACACCACCTGCAATGTCTGTAAAAAGTTGCAACGCTCGGTTTAATGCTCGCTCTGGTAACATCGGATCCACTCCACGCTCAAAACGGTGTGAGGAATCTGTATGCAAACCATACTGTCGAGCCTTACCTGTAATCGCAAGCGGTGCAAAATGTGCACATTCAAAAAAGAGTCTGGATGTTTCATCGGTAACAGAAGTGGACAGTCCGCCCATAATCCCCGCAAGAGCAATCACACCCGACTCATCGGCAATGACTAAGCTGCCTTTTTTCAGGGTCAGTTTTTTATTGTCTAACGAGGTAAACTGCTCTCCTGATTGCGCCATTCTGACTTGAATATCGCCCTGTAGCTTATCCAAGTCAAATGCATGCATCGGTTGACCAAGTTCCAATAATACATAATTGGTGATGTCCACCACCAAATCGATGGTACGCAAGCCTGAACGTTGTAGCTTTTGTACCATCCATAAAGGGGTCTGTGCTTTTTGATTAAATTCCGATACCACACACCCTAAATATTTAGGGCAAGCAGTGGATTCTACAACTTGAACCGCTTGAGAACACGCACCAGAAGTTTCTATTTTTTGTGCTTTAAAGGGAGGAGTAAATGCCGCACCACTAATCGCATGAAGGTCTCTAGCCAAGCCTTCAACACTTAAACAGTCGGCACGATTGGGCGTTAAGTCCACATCAATTGTGACATCATTCAAATCGAGATAGTCACGTATGTCCATGCCAACGGGAGCATCACTGGGTAAAACGTAAAGACCATCCACACCATCATCAGGCAAACCAATTTCGGCTGCACCGCACAACATACCGTGAGAAGGCACTCCGCGCAATTTGGCTTTTTTAATTTTAAAATCACCCGGTAAAACTGCACCTACTTTGGCACAGCACGCTTTCATGCCCACAACAACATTTTTAGCACCGCATACAATTTGTACTGGCTCAGCTTCGCCAACATCCACTTGAGTCACGTTTAATTTATCCGCGTCTGGGTGCTTTTCGACCGACAACACATGACCCACCACCACGCTGCTAAACTGCCCAGCAACCGCTTCTATGCCATCGACTTCTAATCCAGCTAAACTTAATGCTTCTGTTAAGGTATGGGTATCCCAATTTGGATTAGCCCACTCTTTTAACCAGTTTTCACTTACTTTCATCTTACTTGTCTCACCGAATCAGGTTTATTTAAATTGCTGTAAAAAACGCAAATCGTTTTCAAAGAATTGACGTAAATCCTTGACGTTATAACGCAGCATGGCTAAACGCTCGACACCCAAGCCAAATGCCAACCCCGTATATTCCTCAGGGTCTATCCCTACATTTTTTAATACATCAGGATGCACCATGCCACAGCCTAATACTTCAATCCAACGGCCATCACCAAACAGATCTGTGGCAATATCCACTTCCGCAGAAGGTTCTGTAAAAGGAAAATACGAGGGTCTAAAACGCGTCTTTAGATTTTCATCTTCAAAAAACTGACGTAAAAACTCAATTAATAACGTTCTTAATTGTGCAAAACTGGCATTTTTTTCAATAATAAGCCCTTCTACCTGATGAAACATCGGGGTATGCGTTTGATCCGAATCGCAACGATACACTCGCCCTGGTGCAATCACTCTTAAGGGAGGTTTTTGATTTTCCATCGTACGAATTTGCACACCCGAGGTATGAGTTCTTAGCACTGTATTTTCATTAATGTAAAAGGTATCGTGCATCGCTCGTGCAGGATGGGTTTCTGGAATATTCAACGCTTCAAAATTGTGCCAATCGTCTTCAATTTCAGGCCCTGTTTCAATATCAAACCCTGCTTTTGAAAATAACGTTTCAATACGGTTAAGCGTTCGTGTTACCGGATGTAGGCTGCCTAAGTCAACATGTCGTCCCGGCAAGGTAATATCAATGCTCTCTTCCGCTAACTGCTTGGCGAGCTTAGCATCATCCAACTCTCTTTTCTTAGCATTTAAAATGCCTTGAACCATCTGCTTGGCTTCATTGATAATCTGACCTGCTTTAGGGCGCTCCTCTTTAGAAAGCTTGCCCAGCATTTTCATCATACTGGTCAGTTCACCTTTTTTACCAAGGTACTGAACCCGAATATCATCCAATTTACTGAGGTCTGTTACGGTTTCAACGGCTTCTTTCGCCTGCGAAATAATAGTTTGAAGTTGTTCTTGCATGCTAATAATTGTCCTATGACAGGAAGTAATAAGTATTAAGCATTTCATTCAAAGACAAGGCATCTCTGCTCAAATGAAATCTTTAATCATTATTGTTTAGATAAAAAGACACGTAAAGATAAAAAAAATAGGGGACCGAAGCCCCCTATCCATCAGAATTAACTAGGAGAACCTAGCTAAACTTGATCACAATGCTGCTTTTGCCTTTTCAGCAATCGCTGAAAATGCTGCCGCATCGTGTACAGCAATATCTGCTAATACCTTACGGTCAATTGCAATCTCTGCTCTGTGTAAGCCATTAATAAAACGGCTGTAAGTCAGACCATTCATACGAGCTGCAGCGTTAATACGCGCAATCCATAAACGACGGAACTGACGTTTTTTAGTACGACGATCACGGTATGCATATTGACCTGCTTTAATAACCGCTTGCTTAGCAACGCGAAAAACTTTACTACGAGCTCCGTAATAACCTTTTGCTTGCTTTAATACTTTATTGTGTCTACGGCGTGCGACGACACCTCTTTTAACTCTTGCCATTTTTCAATCTCTCCTTAAGCGTACGGTAACATACGACGAACCATTGCCACATCATGATCATGGATCATGCTGCCTGAACGTAGCTGACGCTTACGCTTAGTCGACTTTTTGGTCAATATATGACGAAGGTGAGATTGTTTGCATTTGAAACGACCCGAGCCTGTTTTCTTGAAGCGCTTTTTAGCACTAC
>JAKITH010000171.1 GCA_021648185.1 Thiomicrorhabdus sp.
ACTGCTTGCCCGTATTAAAACGTGAACGTCATCGTCAAGCGTTGGTCGAAGCCGCCATTAGCGACAGTGGTAAATTCTTTCTTGGTAACGACAACCGCCCACACCGTCAGTGCAAAAAAGAGAACGCATGTGGCTGTGCAGGCATTTACACCGCGCCTGCCGCAATTGAATGGTATGCGGAGATTTTTGAAGAAGCGGGCGCTTTAGATAAACTAGAAGGGTTTGCCAGCCACTACGGCCCCGACTTTTATAAGTTACCCTATAATAGTGAGACCATCACCCTCGTGAATCAACCTTGGAAAATGGCCGACACACTGCCACTTGCAGATGCAAGCATTGTACCGTTTCAAGCAGGAAAAATGGTTCAATGGAAAGTGAAATAATACAATATGACATCTGAAAAAAATAACGATAATCAAGCATGGATGTTTATTTTTGGCGCTTGGTTGATCGCCACTCTTTCCACACTTGGGAGCCTCTTTTTTAGTGAGGTCATGGAGTTGGTACCTTGCGTACTGTGCTGGTACCAACGAATTTTTCTCTTTCCGCTGGCGGTTATTCTGTTAGTTGGCCTGTTTCCATTGGATAGAAACGTCGTGCGCTATGCACTGCCCATCGCCATTATTGGGTTACTCTTTACAATCTATCACGTTCTGCTGTTTTATGGCTTAATTCCAGAAACCATGCAGCCCTGTACCCAAGGCATCTCCTGCTCCGATGATAGCATGGTTCTATTTGGGTTTTTACCCATTCCACTGCTCTCAATTGTGGCGTTTTCCACTATTATTGTTCTGTTACTTAAGGCAAGAAAATCATGAAAAAAAACAACATTATCATCGCAACCGTCGTCATTATGATTGCGATTTTTGCAATCGCCACCTATATTTACAATACCAAACAGGTTGAACAAAAAACCAATCTCGCCACACAAAACAGCAGTGCCCTTATTGCGGAGCACTCTCCCCGTAAAGGTAACCCTCACGCTAAAGTGACCATTGTTGAATTTGTTGATCCTGCTTGTGAAACCTGCAAAGACTTTCATCCCATTATTAAAGACTTATTAAAAAAATACCCCGCAAAAATTAACGTCGTCATTCGTTACGCGCCCTTTCACCAAGGGTCCGACCAAATGGTCGGCATTCTAGAAGCCGCTCGTAAACAAGATAAATTTTGGGACACATTAGACCTTATGTTTGAAACCCAATCCTCTTGGGCGATTCATCATCAAGCACGTCCTGACCTGTTTTGGAACATTCTTAAAAAGAGCAAAATTTTAGATTTAGCACGCCTACAACAAGACATGAATGATCCCGCGATTGGAAAAGTGATCCAAAAAGATCTCGCCGATGGCAAAACATTAGGCGCCAATAAAACGCCTACCTTCTTTGTAAACGGTAAACCACTGCCTAGCTTTGGTTATAACCAGTTTATGGACTTAGTGAACAGCGAACTCGCAGCGAATTATTAATTAAATCAATGCTCAGCTCTCCCTAAATTTCGTTACTTCTAGGGAGAGCTGAGTGGTTACCAAACATTCAGAGACCTTTGCACGAGAGGGGCGCTAGAGAAAAAAGAGATAAAATTTGACTGATTGAGGCGAAAATCGCAGGGAATAGCCAGCTATTCGCAAGGTTTTCAACGAAAATCAGGCGTATTTTAGTCTTTTTTATCCGTGCGTCCTTTCGTGTAAAGGTCTCACTTAAAAAACTGCCCCTAAAAATGACCTCTCATATTTCAAACCCCTCTCTTCACTACACCATTGCCCCAAGCGACCCTAAAGGCCATCTATTTGAGGTAACCCTCACCATTGATGCCCCTAAACAACCCACGCAAACGGTCTGTTTACCCAACTGGATTCCGGGCAGCTACTTAATTCGTGACTTCTCAAAACACCTCATTGGCTTACGCGCCGAAAACGCTCAGCAAGAACCGCTTGAACTCACCTTATTAAACAAATCCAGCTGGCAGTTTGCCAGTGATGGACAGGCAGTGACCTTGCGATATCAAGTGTATGCGTGGGATCTATCGGTTAGAGGCGCACACTTTGATGAGAGTC
>JAKITH010000021.1 GCA_021648185.1 Thiomicrorhabdus sp.
CCTGAGTTTCCGTTTCCACCACCTGAGTTTCCGTTTCCACCACCTGAGTTTCCGTTTCCACCACCTGAGTTTCCGTTTCCACCACCTGAGTTTCCGTTTCCACCACCTGAGTTTCCGTTTCCACCGCCTGAAGAGCCTCCATTACCATTACTGCCCAGCTCTAAAGGAACCCGTAATGTACTGATGCCGTAGGTGTATCCACTGTGTTCTTGTTTTACTGAATCGGAAAGAAGCTCAATGGCATTTTTACTGCCATTATCAAAAACGGGTGCTAATAAGCCTGTAAGTAAGGCGGTTAAACCGACGACATAGCCTATAAAAGCGGCGCCTCGTTGTCTGGATATTGGGTGTTTATTTTTCATGCTATTTTCTTTATGGTTGGGCGCAAGTTCAATGCACTAAAAGATGGCGGTCTATTTTAAATTGTTAGTTTAAATAACTGATATTTGTCCAAGAACGGCGTATATTCTCACTCAAGTGCCCCAGTTTTCCTTGTTGGGTGTACACTTGCATACTGATTAATGGTTTGCCTTTTTGATGGGCAAAAAACATTTTAACACTGACCCATTTGTTGTTAATTTTGCCATCAAATACGGCATCATATCCTTTTAATTTGCCATAGCTGGCGGGTTGAATGTCTATGTTTTTGATTTGAGAGGCAGATAAATTATAGTGCCCTGCTGCGGTTTTGATGGCGGAATGCACCACTTCTTTTAGTGTGTCTTCGGTTATGCGTAGCGTAGGAAACGTGGCCCATGTCATTATTGCGGGGGGGTAGCTGTTTAAGGGTGATTCTGCAATAAAGAGCGGTTGCTTTCCTTTAAGGGTCACTCGCGTAGACCATCTTGGTTTCGCTTCAATCCAGATATCCAAACCAAGTTCTTCGACGGTAATCACGACCATTGGGCGTTTTTCCCATTGGGCGTATGCGTTATTGAATAAAAAGAAAGAACAAAGACTCGCGACAATGAATGTTGTCGCCCATTTTTTGACAGGCAAACCTTTATTTGGGTACACGTTTTTAACCACCATGATTTTCGACGGTAGGGATGGATGTTTTTAATGCAAGTTTGGCAAAATCTACCCAGGGCATGGTTTTGGATAGGCCTTGATAAGTGATTTCAGTTAATCCGTTTTGTTCAGCAAGTACTTTTACGACAATGGTTTGGTTGTCATTAAGGGTAATGTGCATTTCTCCGGCTTGTGCTGGGGCATTGTAATGACTGGCGTTGGGTGAAAATTTAAACGCTTTTACGGTATTAACGGTCGTCCCTTCGTTATCGCGTGTATAGCTCCAAAGCCAGGTATTGTTCTCGGTTACATTAAAAGACAGGTCGGTATACACTTCTTTTGCAACTTCGTAGCGAGGTGATGTAACGGTTTGTTGTGTACCTTCAATGGTTAGTGTGATGTCTCCTTTAATGTTTTCAACCAGGGGTTCATCGGTTTCATTGAGTGCGTAGGTTCGGCTAAAATCACTTGATGAGAGTACGATAAGTTGGCTAACGGGTTCGTCGTCTTTTTGGCACTGAGAGCACGCAATGACTTTAAGCGAACGTTGGCCTTGTGTGGTTTGGTAAATGTCGTCCATAGCTGGGCTGTTTTTTATGCAGCTGTTGTAAGTGATTGTGGAGTAATCGCCAGTTGAAAGGGTGTTTGCTTCATTTTGTAGGGTTTTGATGGTTTTATCACCACCCTTTTCACAGGCCTGTGTGATTGAGCTCTCACCTGCGGTGGCTAAAACGCTTTGCCTTAGCGTGGTGCCGGCAAGTGTGTTTAGGGTCATTATTTGTATGGATTTGTTTACGATGCTGGCTGCGTATGTGGGGTAGTTTTCTTTGTTTAAGGTTTGAGCGTTGCTGGGTGTTGATTTATTGCTGCTACTTCCTCCCCCTCCGCCTCCGCAACCTGAAATAAAAGTGGCCAAGCTCACAATTAAACCAGATATAAGCACTTTTGTTGTTGCACGAACGTTGGGTTTTAAGACTTGCTTAATGATCATTTTTATTTAGCTCCCTGAATCTGTGGTTGTTTTTTTTAACAAAATTATTTACTTATAATATCTTACAATTAAGGATATTACGAAGTCAAGCGGTCATATTGCGCATTAAACAACTTGGATTGAAATTAAATCTAAATTCGTATTTTCATAATACGTTAGGCAGTGAGGCCTTTGCACGAAGGAATACTATATACTTGCTTGGTGCAAAAAAGCCTAACATTTACGGATTAAAAGCTACGGATAAACCTAAAGCAAACACTAATAAAACAGCAACTATACCGTACCAACGATGGGTGTGCTTAAAGGCAATACGCCATTTTAATTTACTAACACCGATAAAAACCAAAAACCACACCAAAAAATACGATGCCACTAACCGTCCCAATAGATGCCCTAACACATAGCCGCTCATTATTCATTAACCTGAAAGCTCATTGAGCTATTGGCAGAACGTTGGCCAAATCCAAATAAATTACCTACAAACGGACACGATAAATTTACCCTAACAATCATATGTATATCACCGTTAGAGTTTGTCTTTTTCACCCAACCGTCTTCACCTGCATCATTGACAAGTTCGTGCTCACCATCTATCACGCCATTATTATTTTTATCGTCATACAATTTCAACACTGGGTATCCTGAAGAGGTATTGCCCGTTAAATCCAAATGTAGACGCACATCAAAGTCAGATAATGGTATACCATCAGCATCCGTCATCGACGCTATCACATAGCTATCGCTATAACGAGACGGACTGATCACGCATACTCGATCATTAATACCGTCATCATCACTGTCCACTGTATAATTTGGCTTTACTGTCCATTCAACAGATGGCGGATCAAAACTTATTTGAGCACCTAAAGGAACCTTATCATTGTTATTTTGACACCCAACCAAACCCAAAACCAGTCCCGACAGTACCAAAGTTCTTAACATTATTAACATTTTTTAATTTCCACCTTTGTTTAAAATTGATCACATTCAAATATTTGTACGCATCTTAATCTTGTACCTTAATCCCCATATAGAAATGCGAATTAGGGTTGTAACTGAAAAAGCTCCACTCGACGATTTTTCTCGCGCCCTTCTCGCGTTTTATTAGAAACAAATGGACGACTTTCCCCCAATCCATAAGCCTTCAGTCTATTCGCATCAACATTGTACTGATTAATAAGTATTTTCTGGAGATGCTTCGCTCTTTTTAACGACAGTTCAAGATTATATTGTGCACTTGCTTGATCATCAGAGTGCCCAACAACCGCAAAATTTTTCACAGGGTTCGCATTTATATACGAGGCAAATTCAGCAAGCAAACCAAGCATGTTTTTCGAAGGTTTTTTTGCATTGTTTGCATACAAAATGCTTACATCCAATATTTTATCACCTTTAATTTTAGGATAAACAATAGGCGGATTAAGCTCTGTTAGATGAATATTAACCCCCACAGTACGACTAGGAAAAGAAACACGCTCTATGATCAATCGAGCCTCGTTATCAACCTGATTAATATAGGCCGATACATACTGCACTTGGTTTCCGACACTCTTTGAATATGCCAAATAATACTGTGTATGGCTTTCACCAACAACGTCACTACCCAAATAAAGCCCCCAACCAGCAACCTCACCACAAAGCGCACGCTCACAATGATAAAGCTCTGTATATTTTTGACGATGCAATGAAGCGACCAACCTTCGATAAAGACCCACTGAACTTAACTGTACAGGATAATCATAAATTTCTCGTACAACTGCCCCCTCAATTACCTTAGTATCTCCTGGTCGATAGCCCTTACTATAAAAGTCATTATCTTCTTCTTGATATAACATACTACCAACAATAAGATCATAACGCTCTAAGGTACGGTGTTCGCGATTAAACAATGTACCCTTAATACCACCATGAGTAATTATCATTGAAGCCACGGGTTTAGAAAAAACCGTTACGCTTAAGCTTGCTGTAAACAAAAAGACCATCATTAAAATTAAATTCGATATTTTATATTTCATATTTAACTATTTTCACCACATCTATTTAAGATTGTTCCCGTCATAATAAACAGGAGTTTGCATTCGCATAATTGCCTGAGAAGTCAACGCAAGATAAACGCCTCGTGGAATAACCGCTCCAATCACGTTACTTGCAGCACTTAATACATTGCAAGTTTGCTGTTCACTGCTACCACCCAACATTGCTGGTGGCAACAATATTGTCCTAAAGACAATTCTATCCAATCCTGGCGTCACCAAACGGTGGCACCAAAAAGTTTTAATTTTTAATAAATTAGCATCCTGAATGCCTATTTCCTGATTAACACCATTTACAATGACCGATTTTGCAACTGGATCGCGCCAATACAAATTATCATTAGGAATCACTTTATACAGACCCTCTTGGCTATCCCCCACCAGTCTAATTCTCAAAGACACCTCATGTTTGTCAAAAATAGATTTATTTGGACTCACTATGCTTACAACGCTACCACCAGAAACTTCAATGGCTGTCATAATCGCCACAGCCCTTACATTTGCACCCGCCAACCCAACTACCGTATCATTTCCTTTAACGTATTCTGACGCCATAGAGGCAACCAAAGCACCATTCATTGGCTTTAGCAACGCATTACTCAATGCCCCCATTCTGACCGCTTCTGTGCTTGCCAAATTTAACGTTGCTTTAACACGATACATATAAGTATATTCAATCACCCCAAACATCATAAATAAAAATAACGGCAAAACAAAGATCGGCTCAACCAAAGTGGCTCCCTGTTGTCGTTTTTTATTCACCAGCCTATCGGCATATTTTTTTTTATACTTTATCACTGTTTTAATCCGTAGATTGCAGGTTTTCTGCATCAATAGATTGGGGTTGTTTTGTCGGGCTAGACTGGAGACGTTTTCTTAAACCTCGAATTAATTTATAACTTTCCGAACCTTCTAAAGCATGCTGTTCACCCTCCAAAAGCGCGGCATCTGCTTGTTGAATTCGAGTTAATGCCAAGTTAAACCAAGCACGTCCATTTTTTTTATCATAAGCTACCGTCTTTTCATAGGCTCTAACAGCCGCATCATAACGACCCGTGCGGTAATAAATATTTGCTAATTTAAACCATGCTTCTGGTAATTCAGTATGATCTTTCAATAGAGCTAATAAAAACCTTTCAGAATCACCTAAACGACCATCTCTATATGCCTGAAAAGCAAGCTCTAAGCCATTATCCGATATTTTTTTTGTCACAGGTTTCTCCTCTGTAACAACCACACAACCGAATAAAATTACACACGAAAAACATAAAAAAACAATACGCTTTATCACAACATTTTGCACTCCAATTTAACTCCCTTACGTAACTTAAATAACTCAACCATCCCTTGGCGAACTTCCAAAACATTTTTTGCTTTACGGTTATAAGCCATTCGCCAAGGCTTTAAGTTACTCACGCAACCCACAACTTCCCAATATTCATTTAAAAAGACAACATCAATAGCAATTCTCATCCCTAACATATGAATAGAATTACAATTAATAAACAACATTCCTTCGTCGCCTTTTAATTCCTCCCTCCACAACAAACCTCTTGCCCTAGCTAAAAAACTTGCAGGAATAATAACATCCTTAAATAACACTGTATTTTTATCCTTACAGTGCATTTCGCAACGTTTATAAGTCATGCATAAACTTCATTATGATTGGAAAGGCTATAATAAAAAAAGTCGTCGGAAATATAAAAAGAACCAAAGGAAGCAGTAGTTTAACGGGCGCTTCCAGTGCCAGCTTTTCTGCACGCTGAAAACGCTCGGTGCGGCGTTGATTTGCCTGAATTTTTAACACATCCCCCAAACTACTCCCCGTTCTCTCTGCTTGGGCAATCGCATTAACAAAGCTCTTTATCTCCTTCAAGCCTGTGCGAGCCTCCATACTTCGAAATGAATCTAAACGAGATCTACCCGCTCTCATATCTCGCAATACGAGTCGAAATTCATTTTTCAACGGCCCATTAGGCCCTTTATCCACTGCCTGAATAATCGCACCGCTAAAGTTTAAACCCGATTGCACTGCCATCGTCAAATAATCTAAAAACACTGGAAGTTGTTTAAGCAAGTGTTTTTCACGAACTTTACGTCGATCACTTAAATTAATAAACGGCACCATAAACCCAAACAAGCCAAACATAAGGGGCATAAAACCAGGACTTGACTCTAAAACCACAAATCCTAACCATGAACCTAGGCCAAACAATAATCCACATAATAAGCGTAGCCCAAAAAACTGTGTTGGTGAAAATAAATATTGCAATCCAGCACGACGTAACACCGTATTTTGTTTCTCTAAATAATCGACACTTAAGTATTCGCCTACATGCTGTGACAATAAATTAACCAAAGGCCAAATCATTCTTAACCCCCGAGGTAAAGGATCCATAAAATCACGCTCTTCATCAGGAACCTCTTTAAAAATTTGACTTATTGCAAGCACAATCAAAATAGCACCTACTGCTACAATTATTGCAATAATGGTCGAAAAACTAAACATCAATATTAACAATCCGTCTAATAAAAAAATAACCTGTTGCAGACAAAATAATCACAATCGCCATAATCGCCCACCCAATAGGTTCATAAAAAATTCGCATCATATGCTCTGGTTCAATTTGAAATAAAGCGGCACCCACCAAAAAAGGCAACAAAGTCATCACAATGCCTTGCAAACGTCCTTGCGATGTTAGCGCATCTATTTTGCCTTCCATCTCTATTTTTTTACGCAAGGTATCAGCCAGTCTATCTAAAGTATCCGCTAAATTTCCTCCAATTTCACGAGAAATCATCATGCCAGAAGCCACTAAAGTCATCTCTTCTGCATCAACTCTCTTAACCAAATTTAGCAAAGAATCATTAAAATCAACCCCAACACGAACCTCTCTCAAAAATAACGAAAACTCCTGAATCAAAGGCCCCGAATCTTCATCAACCGCCACCTCAACCGCCTGATTTAAACTAGAACCCGCCTTCATAGATCGTGACATACTCAACAAAGTATCTGGCAAACTTTGAATAATATTTGTTTTTCGCTTCTTTTGAAGGCGCTTATAAATAAAACGAGGCGAAATCAAAACCAGAACAAGAACAAACAACGCTAATGGCCAAAAATCAGTTAAAAACCAAACAAGTGCACCCAAAAAAATTGCTAAAGCAATACCAATCAACAACAGCTTATCAGGATCAATAAACAAAAACATTTGAGATAAATTCACTTCTGCCGTTGTTTTAAAATCCTCTTGATACTGGCTCGAAGCTTTCGTTATCACCTTATACAGAACGATGGACAACACCATTGCACCTAAAGCAAATAATAAGGAAACTACAAACATTTAAGCTGTAGCCTCTTTATCAAAAACACTAAAATCAACATCTATGCCTCTATGCTTTAACGTTTCATAAAACCGAGGAATAAGGCCCGTTGCAACAAAACGCCCTTTAATGTTTCCATCCGCATCATACCCCTCCTGTATATATTTAAAAATAGACCCAATCTGTACCCTGCTTCCCTCTATTCCAGTCACCTCACTAATTTCACTAATTTTACGTGCACCGCATGGAAAACGAGTCTGTTGCACAATAAGATGCACTGCTGAAGATATTTGTTCACGAATGGCTATAGAAGGCAAGTCCATTCCTGCCATCATAACCATAATTTCAATCCTTGAAACACAATCCTGAGGGGTATTCGCATGCACCGTTGTTAACGAACCATCATGACCCGTGTTCATGGCCTGCAACATATCCAAAGCTTCGCCACTTCGACACTCACCAACCACAATACGATCAGGTCGCATACGCAAGCAGTTTTTAACCAAGTCACGAAGAGCCACTTCACCTTTCCCTTCCTGATTAGGCGGTCGTCCCTCTAAAGAAACCAAATTTGGCTGATAGAGTTTAAGCTCAGCAGAATCTTCTACCGTAACAATACGTTCATGATTCGGAATAAAATTGGATAGCACATTCAAAAGCGTTGTTTTTCCCGAGCCCGTTCCTCCCGACATCACAATATTTTGCTTATGCTTAACTGCATTATCCAAAAATACCATCATCGCTGTCGACGCAGAACCAAAACCAACTAAATGCTCTCCCGTTAACTTCTCCTTCATAAATTTACGAATCGTAATCGAAGGCCCCTTTAACGCCAAAGGAGGAATAATTGCATTAACACGAGAACCGTCTTTTAAACGAGCATCTACCATCGGAGAGCTCTCATCTATTCGACGACCCAAAGGCGCAACAATACGCTCTATTGCATAAATAACTGCTTTATCAGAAGAAAAAACAATATCAGATTTATAAATCTTACCTTGACGCTCATAAAAAATCTCATCTGACGCATTAACCATAATTTCACTAATGCTCTCTTCCGCTAAAAGCTCTTCAAGAGGCCCCAGCCCTACCGCCTCCGACAAAACACGAGCCGTAATCTCTTTTTTATCCAAAGACTCAGGAAACTCTGTTAAATTACGTACAATTCCATCAAGCAACTCGCGCGTTAGGTCTGTCAGCTTATCATCCGACATACTGTGGACATCAATTCTACGCAAATCCATATTTTGTAACAAAGCATCATGCAATTTTATTTGCCACTCCATAGCAAGCTTGTTATGCGCCTTTGCAACGGGGGGTTTTTCTACCGAACCGTCATCCTCGGCTTGCTTAGATAACTTAAAACCTGAATCATCATTCTTCTCTTTTGCGTCAGCGTCATCAAGCACCTCTTCTTTCACATCACTAGACGTTGATGCAACAGCAACAGATTCGTTCATAGGGTTTACCGTTATACGATAAGAATGGATGCCTATTTCATCCTCTTTCTTAAGAGGACCATAATCAGACTTCTCTACACCATTCACCAATACTTTATATCCATTCAACCCACGAATATAAATGCCGCCATTTTCACCTCTATAAATTTCAGCATGCTGTTTACCAACTTTCCAACCTTGCAACACCACTGAACAACTTTTATCTTTACCCAAAACACAAGCACGCTCATTTGTTCCTAAAAAACTGCCAACATTTGTGCCTTTATTTGTAAAAACAATAACTTCAAACATAACCGCAATTACTCCAACAACTCTTCATCAAGATAGCCACTCTTTGTGTCCATTAAATCCTTCAACACTCGATCCATTAAAGGGTTTTTAGGGTTTCTTTGCTCGGCCGTCTCAACCAATTCTGGCGTGGCTAAAATAATCAGTTCAGTTCGTCCTTCAACTCTTAGTTTAGAACGAAACAACCCTCCAATCAGAGGAAGGTCACCAAAAAACGGAACCTTATCTAAGCTTTCATTGCGATTAATAGACAGCAGGCCAGAAATGGCCACCGTCTCGCCAGGCTTAACATTAATGGTCGAATTTGTTTCGCGCGTTAACAGCCCTGGAACACCATTCACAATCGTGCTACCATCAATGCTACTCACCTCCGCCTTGATGTCTAATAAAATATTATTATGTTCATCAACAAGAGCTATCATTTCAACCATAATTCCATACTCCTTAAAGGCAGTTCTTGGCTCCCCATTACTCGAAATAAACACAAAAGGAAACTCACCACCAGAATGAAACCTTGCCGCATGTCCCGCACGAGAAACCAACGTTGGTTCCGCCAAAGTACGTCCACCGCCATTCTCTTCAAGCAGTTGAATTTTAGACGCCAAAGTCCCTGCCATTCCAGCATAAGAATAAAGATAAGGCTCATACAAACTCGCGCCAGCAAGCGCTTGATTCCAATCAGGCGTTAAAGACGAATAAAGACGATCTTGCATAAGGCTTCCTGCCATTGACACAACAGGCCCGTCCAAAACATTCCCCCATTTAATACCAAGCTCCTTCTGAAATCGTTTATTAATTTCCAAAATACGAAGCTTAATTTTAACCATTTTTTCCATCACAAACTTTTTAGACTTAACTAAAGATAAAACGCCCGTCATGCCGCCTAACAACTCCGTAAACGACTCGATTTCTTCCGGCTTCACAAACCCCTCAACCACAATCACATCATCAACCGATCGAACCTTAATATCAGGGTAAGACTGAAGCAATGAATTAATCACTGCTTTACGATTAGCCATATTATTAGATAAAATTCGTATACGAAAAGTGCGCTTTTTCTCACCCTCCGTCCAAATAGAAAGGTCCGTTTCACCAGGCGCTTTAGGCACCAACAGCAAATTACCATTACTCATTACGCTTGTCGCAAGTAATTTATCATTCCCAATTGCCACACGAATAACACTGCCTACTTCTAACGTTTTAATTGACCCCACATGCATCTGCATATGCTTAATTTTTGCCAACGCAGGCGCCGACCAAACCGCGCTCATCACAAACAGCAACACCATTTTAGCAATGCCAGAACAACTCACCCTAGGCAATGTTAACGTACGATACCATTTACTATTACTAGACCCACGCTCACTGGTCAATATGCCCATTTTTATCATTGTAAAGCCTCAGACTTATTATTATTAAAATTCACAGTATTATGCTCATCAAGGGGTAAACTTTTTACCCACGTTTTATCTGTATTCATTAACAAATCATTACCTATCATTCTAAGCTGAGGAACCGAGACTGAACCTGAATAATATTGATAACGCTTTAAATTACCAATATTGGAGCCTAACGACACAACCATTGTTTCATTAATCAAATCAATCCTATTATTCTGAGTATCTTCAGCCCCTCTCAACATAAACACCAGCTCTCCCATCCCCTTAGCCAACTCAATTTTAGCCGCCTCTTCAACCGCTAAACCAAGCGTAATATTGCCATAATTTTCTTGCTCTCCCTCTTCACCCAGTGGACGCAAAAAGTCCTGATTCGAAGTCTTAAGCGATCGAGACCCAATAGCAATCACCTTCGTCCGAGTAAGCAACGGGACAATAATTCTTTCTGAATCAGACTTTTTTTTCTTTGTGCCTGAACCTGGACCAGACAAACTGTCCATCTTCATTAACAAGAAAATATCAACAAAATCACCCGCCGTTAGCATATTTGCATTGCTGGCAATCTCATCAATATCCAACGTGACCGCACGTTGCCCAAGCTCCAATAACTCAGAAAATCGTGAAATGGCTCCCCCTTTAATAGAGTGAAACAATAACGGCTCACCACGAGACATATACTGATCAACCACTTTGCCTTCCACATACTCAAACTGGCCTGGCGAAACCGCATACCGAGAAACATGCTGAGATAACACCGCGCCAACAGCCATATTATGCGTACCGAGTACATCACCAGGCCTTACATCCACTATCGCAACCACCACCTTCGTCATCGGTTCATCCTTTCCCGTTAACCGCTCACGTAACGAAGTCTCCTGATTGGCCAAATAAGCGCTACTCATATAAAAAGCCGCAGCCCCAATAACCAAAGCAAGCAACAAAATGCCCCACGAACCACTCAGCT
>JAKITH010000022.1 GCA_021648185.1 Thiomicrorhabdus sp.
TTTTCCAAATGGGTCCAGGTTTTCCCGTTCCCACGGCATGACCATTTAAGGTGGTGACGGGTAGGGCTTCTTTGGTGGAACTGGAGAGCCATATTTCATCGGCCTCATTGAGCATCGCTTCGCTGATGTTTTGTTCAATGAGCGGGATATTATGTGCGTTGGCAATGCGCTCAATCACTTGTCGTGTAATACCCGGTAACAGTTGATGGCTGATAGGGGGGGTAAAAATAGTGCCGTCTTTGACCATAAAGGCATTACTGGCCGTGCCTTCGGTAATTAAGCCTTCTCGTGACACTAAAATGGCATCGTCAGCATTTTGTGCTTTGGCGGCGAGCTTCATCATTACGTTGGGTAAGAGCGTAATGGCCTTTATGTCGCACTTTAACCAGCGAATGTCTTCTAAGGTAATGACTTTGATGCCGTTTTCAATAATATGAGATGCCACGGGTTTGAGTGGGTTGGTATAGGCGTATACGGTGGGTGTTAAATCCTCTGCTGGGAGGTGGTCTCGTTGCATTTGAACGCCACGGGTGACTTGCAGGTAGATGTATTGATCTTGCCACGGATGTTTTTCAATGGGCGTATTGAGTAAGGTAAGCCATTCGCTGTCGGTGAGTGGATTGGATATGCTTACGGCGGCTAAGCTATTTTTTAAGCGTTGCAGGTGCTCTTTAAAGCTAAAGAGTTGTGTGTTGTAAACCGGAATGACCTCATAGACACCGTCGCCAAATAAAAAACCACGATCCTGTGTGGAAATTTTTGAGTCGGCCATGGGCATAAAATGACCATTTAAATAGACAATTTGTTCGGGTTGATTCGTGTGATCCATGATGCTCTCAATTAGTCTAAGAAGCTAAGTAGCCCTTTAAAAAACAGTTTAATTTGGTCAATTAATTTTTTAAAAAAGGAGCCTTCTTCAATGTCTGAAAGTGCAACCAGTGGACGCTCAGCAATCACTTTATCACTTAGCGATATTTGAATGGTTCCAAGAGGCTGGCCTTTTTGAATGGGTGCGGTAAGCTCTGGTTGAATGGTGCTCTCTATTACTAGGTTTTTATATTGACCACGAGGAATGGTCACGTATAGGTCTTGTGCCGTTCCTACACCAATAAGGTCGCGAGTTCCTTCCCACACCACGGCATCATTGAGGCGCTGTTCAGCACTGTAAAGTTTGTGGGTTTCAAAAAAACGAAAGCCGTAATTTAATAGTTTTTGAGTCTCTTGAACACGTTTTTCAGCGCCTGTAGCCCCTAACACCACACTGATTAAACGAGTTTCGTCACGCAAGGCTGAGGCAACCAGACAGTAACCCGCACTGTTGGTATGACCGGTTTTTAGACCGTCTACCGTTGGGTCTTGCCAGAGGAGCTTGTTGCGGTTGTATTGAGTGATGCCATTAAAGGTAAATTTTTTCTCAGAGTACCATTTGTACTCTTCAGGAAACTCAGTAATGAGCGCTTTGGTGAGTAGGGCTAAATCGTGTGCGCTGGTGTAATGGTCTTTATGAGGTAACCCCGTGGCATTCACGTAGTGGGTATTGGTCATGCCAATGCTTGTGGCGTATTTGTTCATCAGTTGGGCAAACACTTCTTCACTGCCCGCGACCATTTCAGCCAATGCCACACTGGCATCGTTGCCTGATTGAATGACCATGCCTTTGATGAGGTCTCGCACCGAGACTTGTTTACCCACTTCAATAAACATTTTAGAACCGGGCATTTTCCACGCTTTGTGACTGATGGTGACCATATCGTCCATGCTGATATTGTCATTTTTTAGCTCATTAATAACCACGTATCCAGTCATTATTTTGGTTAGACTGGCGGGTTCAACGCGTTGGTCTGAATTTTTTTCGGCTAAAACGTGACCACTATTAAAGTCAATTAAAAGAAATGACTTAGCGGCAATAGAGGGGGGGGAAGGAATGACATAAGGTTTTGCCGTATTTGAGGGAGTTGGCTGAGCCGTAACCGTTTGAAAACCACTTAATGTAAATAAGCAAAATAGAAAAAAATAACGTTTTAAATAAGGCATAACAGCAGTAGATTCTCTCGAGTTTAAAGCAATAATTAAGACGCTTAATGTAACATAATTTGCTTAAAATCGAAATGTCTTAATTGATGTGTATCAACTAGAATATGAGAGGTTTAATTGCTCAGCAGTTTCTTATGGGTGTGTATCGACATCAAGATTCCAAAACTAATCATTAGGGTGACTAAAGAGCTACCACCATAGCTCATAAGAGGGAGTGGTAATCCTACGACAGGAAGCAGGCCGCTGACCATGCCAATGTTGACAAAGATATAGACGAATAAGGTCATCATAAAGCTGGCGGCAATTAAACGGGTAAAGTTATCTTGCGCCTGTGAGGCAATGTACAAGCCTCTGGCAATGACAAAGCCGTACAAAAAAAGTAGGCCTATCACACCGAGTAGACCAAACTCTTCTGCAAGTACCGAAAAAATAAAATCGGTGGTGCTTTCAGGTAAAAACTCTAAGTGGGCTTGGGTGCTTCCCATATAGCCTTTACCGTCGATGCCGCCAGAGCCGATGGCTATTTTGGATTGAATGATGTGGTAGCCACTGCCAAGTGGATCCGATTCAGGGGTTAAAAAGGTCAGCACGCGTTGTTTTTGGTAGCCGTGCATAAAATGCCAAGCAACGGGGGCACTCAGAACCGTGCCTGCAATGGCGGTGAAAATAACTTTCCAAGGAAGGCCTGCAAAAAAGAGTACCGAGAGCCCGCTTAAGCCAATAAGCAGGGATGTGCCTAAATCGGGCTGCACGACAATGAGGCTTCCTGTGAGCGCAATAAGTGCCGTTCCTAAGACTAAACGGCCAAGCGAAGGAGGGAACTTGCTATGGGCAAAGAGCCAAGCAATGGTAATGGGCAGCACCAGTTTCATTAGTTCAGAGGGTTGAAAGCGTATTGGGCCTATTTCTAACCAGCGTTGTGCGCCTTTTCCGATGTCGCCAAAGAGCAGTACGGCAATGAGCATTAGTATGCCCGCTAAAAATAACCAAGGTGTAAATATATAGATAATATTGGGGGGAATTTGGGCAAAAACAAACATAATGGTAAACGCGATGCCTATGCGAATCGCTTGGCGAATCATGACGGCTTCATCGCCACCGGACGCGCTGTATACAATGGCCAAGCTGGTAGCAAGAAGCAATACGATGCCTAATAAAAGCCAACCATCAATGTGGATGGTTTCTAAAAATCCTTTGTTTTTTCGGTATACCTGTTGTGTGTTTGCAAGGTCAAGTTTCATTGTGATTCACTGTTTTCTAAGTGTGCTTGTTGTGGGTAGTAAGTCTCTGAATAGTACAGTTGAAAAAACTTTTCAATCACTTTTACGCCAATAGGTGCCGCTGTTTTACTGCCACTTCCAGCATTTTCGGCAATCACGGCAATGGCAATTTTAGGGTTTTCGACGGGGGCAAATCCAACAAAGAGAGAGTGATCGTGTAGTTTTTTATCCAACATGTCAGCATCATAGTCTCCTGCATTTAAGCTGAATACTTGTGCAGTACCGGTTTTTCCTGCAATTTTAAAGGGCAGGTGTGTTGCATGTTGGCGAGCGGTGCCTTTTTTACTGTGCATGACATTTTCCATGCTCTTAATCACTTTTTCCCAGTTGGAAATTTTTTTGATCTCAATTTGATTTAAGGCTTCTGTTTTATGAGAGCGCACAAGGTGTGGACGAATGACCTTGCCTCGGTTTGCCAGTATCGCCGTGGCTCTTGCAAGTTGTAAAGGCGTTGTCAGGTTATAGCCTTGCCCAATAGAAGAGATGATGGTTTCACCGCGGAACCATGACTTACCTTTGACCTCTCTTTTCCACGCTTGAGAGGGTAAAATTCCTTTTGATTCGCCATGAATGTCAATCCCCGTATGGGCACCAAAGCCAAAAGGTGAGAGTGCGGCATGAATATTATCAATTCCCATGTCTAAGCTGAGTTCATAAAAATACGTGTCACAGGACTCTACAATGGCTTTATTCATGTCAACCAAGCCATGTCCTGTTCGCTTCCAATCACGATAACGGTGGTCTTTATAGACTAAAAATCCAGGGTCGTAAATTTTTTTATTGGGAGAGATAAAATTGTTTTCAATGGCGCCGAGCGCCATAAAAGGTTTAGTGGTGGAGCCAGGGGGATAGCGTCCATTAATCACTCGATTGATAAAAGGACGGTTTGGATTGTCGCGAAGGGCATTGTACGATTTATGGTCAATGCCATCGACAAACAAGTTGGGATCAAAAGTGGGTGTGCTGACAAACGCGAGTATTTCGCCATTTTGAGGGTCCATCGCAACAATGCCACCTCGCATCTCTCCCATAAGGGACTCGGCAAACTGTTGAAGCTTTATATCCAGTGTTAGGTGAATGTCTTTTCCTGAGGTAGCGGGCAGTGTTTCGAGTTTTCTGAGTACGCGTCCACGTACATTGGTTTCAATTTGTTGAATGCCAGGGGAGCCGTGCAGTACGTTTTCATAATATCTTTCAACGCCTGTTTTTCCAATAATATCCGTGCCTCGATAGGCTTTTGGATCCAGTTTCTTAAACTCTTTTGGGTTGATCCTGCCCACATAACCCAGCGCGTGAACGGCTGAGGCACCATGAGGATAGGTTCGTTTCAGTCGTGCCGTAAGCGTTACCCCTGGGTGTTTATGGCTAATAACGGAAAATTGTGCGGCTTGTGCTTCACTTAATGAAAAGGGAATGGTATAGCTTTTAGAGCGATTACGTTGCTTAAATTTTTGAAAAAAGTCATAAACACGTTTCGGTTCAATATTGTCGAGAATAACCTGAATTGCAAGCATAGAGGCATCAATATTATCCATTTTTTCACGAATGAGTTTAAGGGTATAGACAGGTTGATTATCCGCCAATAGTACGTGGTTTCGGTCAAATATTTTGCCTCGTGTGGGCGGAATGGTTTCAACGGAAATTCGGTTACCCTCTGCCAGGCCTTGATAGCGTTCATGCTCGAACCATTGCAGTTGTGTCATGCGACCAATTAAAACAGCAAAGAGAATTAAGGTGAAAATAAAGGCGACATAGAGCCGAAACCGAAATTGTCTCTTTTGGTTAAAGCTTTCACTGTCACTGTTAAAATCGAGATGTTCAGGCATTGTTCTTTACATATCCTGAGGGTTAATCGCTGGCGGCGGAGTGAGAGATTTTTTTTAAACTGTAAGCGAGCATCGGCCAGAGTAAAATGCTGATGGCGGGCATGCTCCAGTATTGTACAAAGTCACTGCTGCTTAATACGGGATTAAAGAATAGATAATTAAGAAGTTGGTAAGCGAGCATGTACAGACTGATCAAAAAAGCTTGCTGCCAAACGGGGTAGGTTTTAAAGCGTAAGCGATGACGAAGCATCAAGAAGGTGATGATGATAAACAGCAGCGCATGAGAACCCAGCGTAGTTTGATATAACGTATCGGCAAGCAGGCCTAATAGAAAGGCTGAAAATAGGTGGGTTCGATCTAAAAAATTGGCACACCAATAGAGCAGGACAAAGAGGGTTAAAGGCGGGATAATCGGGGATGAGTGACCAAAGAGTGCAACGGTATCCAACGCTAAGGCGATCAGGTATGAAATCAGAATCATCCAGCGTGCTTGAGAGGCTTTTAGGTTAAACAGTTTAGTTGACATCGGCTGCATCCGTTAATTTTTCATCAAAATTTAAATACGGGGTGGCTTGAGAGAGGATGAGAACTTTGTGTGATTGAGATAAGTTCGCAACGGGAGAAGCGGTAATGTCGAGATAAGGGTTGCCCGCTTTATTTTCAATTTTAGTGATAATCGCAACGGGATAGCCCGCTGGAAAAACGCCACCGAGTCCTGAGCTTTCTAGTAAATCACCGACTTCAACAGCACTGTTCTTAGGGATAAATTCTAACTGGGTGTTGTCATGTCCTGTTCCACTCAAAATGCCACGTTGTCCCGTGCGTTGGATTCGAATAGGGATTTGGTGGTCTGGATCCGTGATGAGCAGTACGCGAGAGCTGGTGGGGGAGATGCTAATAATTTGCCCCATAATGCCTTTTGAGTCGATCACGGTTTGCTGCTCAGTGACTTTTTTTAACTGTCCTTTATCGAGCGTGAGGTATTGTGATAAAGGGTTGTTGCTGTAAAACGTAACCGTAGCAATTTGCAACGATTGTGCATTAATCTCTCCAGCCGTTCCCAATAGAGATTCTAAACGAGAGACCTCAAGTTGTAAGTTTAAGAACTGTTGCTGTTTTGCCTTGACCAAAAGTAACTCTGTTTTAAGTTGTTGGTTTTCAAGTTTGAGGGCGTCAATGTTAGAAAAATCGGTCGTCGCGAGCTGATAAAGTTGTTTTGGTAACGTAGCCACACGCTCAATCGGAGTGATGGTGGTGAGTAACAGGCTGCGAAAGCTGCCCATCAGCTGCCCATAATGGTCAGCCGCCATCAAAGCAATCGCAAGGGTAAATGCAATAATAAATTGCATACCTTCTTGTTGAGGCGAGGTTGACTGGCTGATGTTTTTCTCCTAGAACGTAATGCGCTAATGGTCGGATAAAAGTACGAATGATGGGGTTTAATTATGCGTTCATATTTTTATTCGGTTACTTAGATGGATCAGAGGTTCATTAGGGTATTCACTGTTGATGTGGGGTTCTTTAGTCAAAAGAAAAAACATCAAGGCCTTTTTCATCCATGAGTTCAAGAGCACGACCTCCGCCACGTGCCACGCACGTTAAGGGATCGTCCGCGATGATAACCGGAATACCCGTCTCTTCTGCTAACAGCGTGCTGAGATTACGTAAAAGAGCACCACCACCGGTGAGAACGATGCCATGTTCTGCGATATCGGCTCCTAATTCGGGGGGGGTGTTTTCTAGCGCAGTTCTTACCGCACTGACAATGGCAGAAAGTGGTTCCTGAAGCGCCTCTAATACCTCGTTGCTGTTTAAAGTAAAACGACGTGGAACGGCTTCGGCAATGTTACTGCCATGCACTTCCATGGTGTCAGGATTGACTTCATGGTACGCGGTACCAATGGTCTTTTTAATTTTTTCAGCGGTGGTTTCACCAATAATCATGCCATAGTTACGGCGAACGTATTTAATAATGGCGTCATCAAAACGATCACCGCCCACCTTAACGGAATCGGCCCAAACAATGCCATTTAAAGAGAGTGTCGCCACTTCAGTGGTTCCTCCGCCAATATCGACCACCATTGAACCGGTAGGTTCGCTTACGGGCATGCCCGCGCCAATCGCGGCGGCCATCGGCTCTTCAATCAAAAAGACTTCACGTGCACCTGCACCTGCGGCTGATTCACGAATGGCACGGCGTTCAACTTGCGTGGAACCACAAGGAACACACACTAATACACGTGGGCTCGGTTGAAAAAACTTAGCTTCATGTACTTTACGAATAAAGGACTGGAGCATTTTTTCAGTGACTTCAAAGTCGGCAATCACGCCGTCTTTTAAGGGTCGAATAGTTTGAATGTCTTGATTTTCTTTTCCGAGCATCAGTTTGGCATTTTCGCCAACGGCAACAATGGAACGGCTATTGCCTCCACGTTTACTGGTTCGGATTGAGACAACAGAAGGTTCGTTTAAAACCATTCCTTTACCACGAACATAAATAAGGGTGTTGGCGGTGCCTAAATCAATTGAAAGGTCATTTGAGAATAATCCCATGATTTTACGAAACATCGAGCGGCATCCTTGAAATTATGGATAAAATAAAGGGGATATTTTAACTTAATTCATAAGCCCATAGAAGGTAATTCATGAGCTCATAGAAGGTATATAGCCAAACTACTTGAAAATGCAGTTTTTGAGCCTGAATTTACAAATAATATGGGGGTAAGGATTTATGCAGAGATGTGCTAAATATGTTATTTTATGCGGCTAAAACTTACATTTTTTTATACTTGGGAGAAATTCGTGTCTTTAGGGAAAACGGAAGTCGAGTACATATCGCGATTAACGCAAATAGATGTGCAGGAAAATGCTATTGAGGATGTGGCACATAAGTTGTCGAATATTTTAGAGCTGTTTGCGCAAATGGAAGCCGCGGATACACAGGGCGTGCAACCAATGGCGCACCCTTTGGATGCCGTACAACGATTAAGACCTGACGTGGTCACTGAAGTGGATCAGCATGAAAAGCTGCAAGCCATTGCCCCCGCCGTCGCGGAAGCCCACTATTTAGTTCCGCAAGTGATTGAGTGATAATTAGATGATGCATAATTTAACCATAAAACAGATGAGTGAAAAACTGCACGCAGGTGAGATCACCAGTGTACAGCTGACGCAGCACTACCTTGATCGTATTGAACAATACGATGTTGAGTTGAATGCGTATATCACAGTAACACCAGAGCTTGCCATTCAAATGGCGCAAGAGGCCGATAAAAAATTGGCGGATGGCACGGCGGAATTATTAACAGGAATCCCTGTCGCACATAAAGATATTTTTTGTACCGATGGTGTTAAAACCAGTAGCGGTTCTAAAATGTTGGATAATTTTATCGCCCCTTATGATGCGAATGTCGTCACTCAATTGAAAAAAGTGGGAATGCCTATTTTGGGTAAAACCAATATGGATGAGTTTGCCATGGGCTCCTCTTCGGAGAGCAGTTATTACGGTGCAACCAAAAATCCGTGGGATCATCGAGCGGTTCCTGGCGGCTCTTCGGGAGGGGCGGCCGCGGTTATTGCGGCAGGACTGGCGCCGATGGCGACGGGAACGGATACCGGTGGCTCCATTCGTCAACCAGCCTCTTTTTGCGGTATTACAGGTATAAAACCAACCTATGGTGTTGTCTCTCGCTTTGGTATTATTGCTTATGCATCCAGTTTTGATCAAGCAGGCCCAATGACGCGTTCAGCAGAAGATTCCGCTTGGATGCTCAATGCAATGGCCGGTTTTGATGAACGGGATTCCACCAGTTTAGAGCGTGAAACAACGGACTACACTGCGGAGCTTGAGCGTTCATTAGAGGGGCTTAAAGTTGGCGTACCTGCTGAATATTTTGGCAAAGGCTTAGATGCCGATGTCGCTAAGGTGATTAAAAGTGCGATTGCCGAGGTAGAAAAATTAGGTGCCGAGATTGTTGAAGTGCATCTGCCCAATAAAGATTTGGCGGTGCCTTCGTATTATGTATTGGCACCAGCAGAAGCGTCCGCTAATTTATCTCGTTTTGATGGAATGCGTTTTGGCTATCGTTGTGAAAAGCCAAAAGACCTTGAAGACCTGTATAAACGCTCTCGTTCAGAGGGGTTTGGCGAGGAAGTAAAACGTCGAATTATGGTAGGAGCTTATGCTTTATCAGCAGGATATTACGATGCATATTACCTAAAAGCACAAAAATTACGCCGCATGGTTCGTGATGACTTTATTAAAGCGTTTCAGTCGTGTGATGTCATTATGGGGCCAGTTGCCCCTACAACGGCTTTTAATATAGGTGAAAAATCAGACGATCAAGTCAGTATGTATTTATCTGATTTATATACGATTCCTGTCAACTTAGGTGGTTTTCCAGCGTTATCAGTGCCTGCTGGATTTGCACAAGACCGTCCTGTTGGTTTGCACATTGTGGGGCCTTATTTTAGTGAGGCGAAACTGTTGAATATTGGACATCAATTTCAGCAAGTAACCGATTGGCATACAAAAACGCCAGCACAGTACCAATAAGGAGTGAACAAAAAATGAGTTGGGAAGTCGTCATCGGGTTAGAGATTCATGCTCAGTTAACCACAAAATCAAAAATATTTTCAGGCGCATCTACCGCCTATGGTGCTGCGCCAAACAGTCAGGCGTGTCCTATTGATATTGGTATGCCTGGTATGTTGCCAGTATTAAATCAAGCCGTAATAGGTAAATCCATTATGCTTGGTTTGGCGTTAGATGCTGAGATTGGTAAGCGTTCGGTCTTTGATCGTAAAAACTATTTTTATCCTGATTTGCCAAAGGGCTATCAAACCACACAATTTGAATTTCCGATTGTGGGTCAAGGAAAAATGGAGATCGAATTAGAAGATGGCACCAAAAAAATCATTGGGGTAACGCGCGCGCATTTAGAAGAGGACGCGGGTAAATCGGTGCATGGTTTGGAGTCAGGACAGACAGGGGTTGATTTAAATCGTGCAGGCACACCACTATTAGAAATTGTATCGGATCCTGATATGTCTTCGGCCAAAGAGGCGGTCGCGTACGCTAAAAAAATGCATGAGTTGGTGCAGTATTTAGGTATTTGTGACGGCAATATGCAAGAGGGTTCTTTTCGTGTTGACTCTAATGTATCGGTACGTCGTCCGGGTGAGCCATTAGGAACACGTGCAGAGTTAAAAAACATTAACTCCTTTCGGTTTATTGAAAAGGCGATTGAAATTGAGATTGAACGCCAAATTGAGTTAATTGAAAGTGGCGGAACGGTTGTACAAGAGACACGCTTGTACGATGCCGACAACAATACCACGCGTTCTATGCGTACCAAAGAAGATGCAAATGACTATCGTTATTTTCCGTGTCCAGATTTGTTACCCGTCATCATTACGGATGAAGACATTGCCGCCATTAGAGCCACCATGCCAGAGTTGCCAGAAGCTAAGCGCGTTCGCTTTGTGGCGGAATTTGGCCTGAGTGAATATGATGCGGGTGTTTTGACAGGATCCAGAGCCATGGCTGAGTTTTTTGAAAATGTGGTTGAGTTGACCGAGAAAAAAGACGTTAAGCTGTGTGCAAACTGGGTCACCTCAGGCTTTTCTGCGGCATTGAACCGAGATGGTTTGTCGGTTGAGCAATCGCCAGTCAGTGCCGAAGGGTTGGCGGGGATGATTGAGCGCATTATCGACAACAGTATTTCGGGTAAAATTGCCAAGCAAGTATTTGATGCCATGTGGAAGGGTGAGGGAACGGCCGATCAAATTATTGACGCAAAAGGTTTAAAGCAAATTACCGACACGGGTGCTATTGAAGCGTTGGTTGATGAAGTGCTTGCAAACAATCCCTCTCAGGTAGAGGCGTATAAAGCCGGTCAAACTAAAATGTTAGGTTACTTTGTTGGGCAAATAATGAAAGCATCTGGCGGTCAGGCCAATCCAGGGCAAGTAAATCAAATGCTTGTCGCCAAATTAAAATAACAAAAAAAAATTTGAAAAAACTTGAAAGGTTATAAAAAAACCTTATATTAATCATATAAATTACTTGTCCTTCCTTGGGAAGGAGTATTAAACTCATTATTTAAGGAGCGTTCTCAAATGAAACGTATTGGTTTATTTTTATTAACAAACATCGCGGTCATTGCCGTTGCCATGTTGGCGATGAATATTTTAGGTGTAGGCAGCTACATGGAAGGCACCAGCCTTAACCTAAATAATCTGTTTATGTTTGCACTGATTTTTGGTTTTGCAGGGTCGTTTATTTCGTTGGCGA
>JAKITH010000023.1 GCA_021648185.1 Thiomicrorhabdus sp.
TCCGGTTGTCTTTGCAATTTCTTGCGCTGCTTTAGCAGTTTCCTTTACAGCTTCAGTTTCTTCGCTCATATTTCTTTCCTGAAATCTAACATTTAGTATAAGGCATTATTGCCCGCCTATTCGTTCATGAAGCTATTTTCTGTCAAATTGACAGGGGTTTCTAAAAACCGGTTGTTTTGACCTTATAACCTGTATTACATGAATAATCTGTCAATTTGACTTTATATTCGTATTATACGGATAATCTGTTATTAGTAGATTTACATCCAAAGGGGATTATTCATCACGCCCCATTCTACTCAAAAAACCTCTTTATTGGTATAAATACGTCATTTATTACGTAGGCTATAAGACATGACTATAGTGGGTAATTAACGTATTAAGATTGAGTTAGGATTTATTGCCCCCCCCCCTACCAAGGGAGGGAGACTAATATAATGGTCTAATTAACTAGCTTCTTCTATCCAAATACAAGAGGCGATGCGGCCTGTTTTGCCTGAACGGCGATAAGAGTAGAATTGTTTGGATTGTGCATAGGTGCATAAGTCGCCACCAAACACTTGGGTAATGCCAAGATAATTGAGCTCTTGTCGCACGATTCCGACCAAATCTGCGAGGTATTTTGGCTCATTTTCTTGTGTGTCTTGAGAGGTGATCTCGGTAAAAAACGTTTGATTGCTGGCGTCTTTTTTAACAAAGTCATTGAGCACGTCTTTTCCCACTTCAAAATACGCGGCACTAATGGCGGGCCCTATCCAAACCAGTAACTCTTCTGCTTGTGTCTTAACGTGCTCTTTGGCTAAGAACTCCCTAATGGTTTTGGTTACTATGCCTAAGTGCAAGCCTTTCCAACCGGCATGAATGGCCGCGACCAATGTGCCTTGTTTATTGGTGATTAATAAAGGCAAGCAGTCGGCTGTCATGATGATTGAGACACAACCTGTTTGAGTCGTCCAAGAGGCATCGGCGATAGGGGGGGGAGAAAAATTTTGAGCCGAATTGTGACACAGCTCAATGGCAATATCGGTATGCTGTTGATCGAGCCAAGCAGGCTGGGAAGGAAGTTTTGCTTGTTGATACAGCCGCTGTCGGTTTTGCTCAACAAGGGTTGCATCATCGCCCACGTGCAATGCCAGATTAAAGGTGTCAAAGGGCGGTAAACTTACCCCCCCCTCTCTGGTTGTACACAACGCTTTAATTTGTTTAGGGGCGGGCCAGTTTGGGGTTATAAACATGGTGATTGCTTACTTAGAGTAACTTTGCACGAAAGGGTCTCACTTAGGAATATCTTCATCGGTAACCCATGCAACCTCTACGCCGTAGTCGTAATCAAAGCCATCGTTGCCTAACATTTTAGACTCATACGCTTCAATGTCTTCACGCAGCACATCAAGCAGTTCAAACATGTCGTCTGGAATTTCGGCTTTCCATTTCATTTTGCGCCCCGTAACAGGGTGTTCAAAACTTAGCGCACCGGCATGAAGCGCTTGGCGTTTGAAGTTACGTAGAAAACTGACAAATTCATCCATCATTCCTTTTGGAATTCTAAAACGTTTGCCATAGGTTTGATCGCCCGCCAAAGGATAACCCAATGAGGCCATGTGTACTCGAATTTGATGGGTTCGTCCTGTTTCAAGCTTGACTCGAATACGAGAGTAATGTCTAAAACGCTCAAGCACTCGGTAGTGTGACACGGCTTCTTTACCCCCAAACTCTCGAATCGCCATTTTGGTTCGATCTTTTGGACTGCGACCAATCGGCTTATCCACGGTTCCACCAGCTGTCATTTGCCCGACAACAACGGCATCGTAAATTCGTTCGACATCATGGCGTTGCAGTTGATCGACTAAATGCGTTTGGGCTGGAATGGTTTTGGCAACCACCATCAAGCCTGAGGTGTCTTTGTCTAGGCGATGCACAATGCCCGCACGCGGGACGTCTCTAAGCGATTCATCATGAAACAGCAGTGCATTCATAATGGTGCCGTCCGGGTTACCTGCGCCGGGGTGCACGACCATGCCAACGGGTTTATTGATGACCATTACGGCATCGTCTTCGTATACGATGTTTAATGGAATATCTTGTGCAACCGCGTTTAAGTCGCTCTCTATTTCAACCCGCAAGGCAACTTTTTCACCGCCTAATACGGTCTGTTTAGGGCTTTTCCAAACCTTACCTTCTAACGTGACATTGCCGTCTTTAATCCATTTTTGAATGCGACTTCTGGAGTAGTCTGGAAATAGAGAAACCAATGTAATGTCTAATCGGTCTCCCAATACCTCATGAGGAATGGTGGCTGTTAATGTATGTTTATCCAATGAAATAACCTTAATTTATAATACTCGGTGCATGGCTTTAAATGCGAATTTGAGGAGTTTGAAATATGATACAATCGTATCAATTTTTATTAATGTATATTGTATCCTAAGAACCATGAAAAAAACGCTATTATCTGCACTCATCATTGCGGCCTTAAGTTTACAAGGCTGCTCTTCCATTACCTCATTAGTGGCCAAAGAGGATTCTGAAAAAACGGTTGAGGAGTTCTATCAATCCGCGACCACTGCGTTTAAAGCCGGCATGTGGGATACGGCCATTAAGGAGTATGAGAAACTTAAATCTTTTTACCCTTATGGAAAGTACACAGAACAAAGCTATACCGAGCTGGCGTATGCCTACTATCGTTACAGCGAACCTGAATCGGCGATTAGAGAGTTGGATGAGTTTATGCGACTTTTCCCCAAACACCCTAATATTGATTACGCCTTATACTTAAAAGCACTTGCCGCCGATTCTGTTAATAAAAGCTGGTTGGATAAATTTGTAACCGACCCTGCCAATCGAGATACCAAATCTGCATTACGTGCTTTTCAATACTATAACGAACTGGTCAACCGCTTTCCAAGCAGTCGCTATACCGCAGAAGCCAGTAAACGCCTGATTGTTCTTAAAAATCAAATGGCGCGTCATGAATTGCTTGTTGCTCAGTTTTATTTTGATAAGCAGGCCTATTTAGCCGCTGCAAATCGTGCAAATTATATTTTAAAAAACTACCCTCAATCTGTGGTGACCTTAGACAGCCTGAAATTGCTTGAACAAGCATACCAAAAACTGGAAATGCCTGAAATTGCACAAAACGTAAAAAGCGTCATTGCATTAAACCAAACGCGACTGCAACCGACTCTGGAAGCGGCAAAACAAAAGCAGTTAGAAAATCAACAAAAAGGCTGGTGGGAAAAAACCACCGACTTCTTTGATGGGATTACACAATAATATTAAGACCATTCGTAACAACTCAGCGAGTAGTTAATATATAAAGAGAGACGTTACTCTGAATAACCACTGGTAATGGGGTAACGTCGATCTCGCCCAAACGCTCTATGCGTAATTTTTACGCCTGGAGCGGCTTGACGGCGCTTGTATTCATTGCGATCAATCATCTTAATCACTCTGCGAACCTCATGCTCAGGAAACCCTAATGCACAAATTTGTTCTGGGGTTTGATCGTGTTTTACGTAGGCTTTAATAATGGCATCCAGCCTATCGTAATCGGGTAATGAATCTTGATCGACTTGGTCGGGACGCAATTCTGCCGAGGGCGCTCGGGTAATCACCCGCTCTGGAATCACTGGCGACAGTGAATTTCGATACTCAGCCAAACGATATACCAAGGTTTTTGGCACATCTTTTAACGGTGAAAACCCGCCGACCATGTCGCCATATAGGGTGGAATACCCTACCGCAACTTCACTTTTATTGCTGGTGGCCAGTACCATTTTTCCGGTTTTATTCGAGATGGCCATTAACATCGTGCCACGAATTCGTGCCTGCAAGTTCTCTTCTGTTACATCGGGCTCTAGCCCTGAAAACCGCGAAGATAACGCTTTTTCAAACGCTAAATATGTCTCTTCAATTGGAATTGACTGATACGTTACCTTTAAAATATTGGCTTGCTCTGCGGCATCTTCTTTACTGATGTCTGCGGTATAGCGAAACGGCATCATCACCGCTTCGACATTGTCAGCGCCCAACGCATCGACTGCAATCGCTAAGGTAAGCGCGGAGTCGATGCCCCCCGATAACCCAATGAGTACCCCTGAAAAACCATTTTTAGCCACGTAATCTTTTACGCCCATGATTAACGCTTGGTACACCCGCGCTTCATCCTCATACAACTGGGCAATATCCCCTTGCTGCATCTCAACGGTTTTTGCTTGTTTAATCAACCTAACGGCGGATAAAGACGGGACAAACTCTGGGCTTTGGACACAGACTTGGCCTTGCGTGTTCATGGCAAATGAACCGCCATCAAACACTAACTCATCTTGCCCGCCTACTTGGTTAATGTAAATTACGGGTAAGCCTACTTCATCCACTCGCCGCTGAATCATACTGAGACGATCTTGATGTTTTTCGGCTGAAAAAGGGGAGTCATTTAACGATAAAATCACCTCTGCCCCAGCATCCTTGGCTTGAGCCGCGGGCGAAATTTTCCAAATATCTTCACAAATCAACAACCCAAAACAAATGCCTTTGTACTCCACAACACAAGGACGATCTCCTGCGACAAAATAGCGTTGTTCGTCAAACACACTGTAATTGGGCAGATGTTGCTTCATGTAGCTGGCTTGAATCATGCCATCTTCAATCCAAGCGGCCATATTAAAGCATTCGCCTAGAGCGTCCTTCATAGGATAACCCACCACACACACTACATCGGTCACCTGTTCACAAATGGCCGATAGTGCTTGATCAACTTGCAAATACAGTCCGTCTCTTAATAATAAGTCTTCGGGTGGATAGCCTGTCACGGTCATTTCAGGAAACACCACAATATCCGCACTGCTGTTACGCTTGGCCTCATGACATGCCTGCACAATTCGTGTGACGTTCCCCGCAATATCCCCCACGACAGGATCAATTTGAGCCATCACGACCGTTACCTGCTGTGTCATATTAAGAGAGTGCCTTTAACATCGCATCACCCAACTCGGCTGGGGATGGAACCACCGTTACGCCCGCCGATTTAAGCGCAGCAAACTTGGCTTCAGCGGTGCCTTTTCCGCCACTGACAATCGCACCCGCGTGCCCCATGCGTTTACCTGCTGGCGCGGTAACCCCAGCAATGTAAGCCACAACGGGTTTGGTAACGTGTGCTTTAATAAATTCGGCGGCATCCTCTTCCGATTGTCCGCCAATTTCGCCCACCATAATAATCCCTTCGGTTTGCGGATCATTCTGGAACAGCTCTAAACAATCAATAAAGTTCATTCCTTGAATCGGGTCTCCCCCAATGCCTACGCAGGTCGATTGACCTAAGCCATTTTGGGTCGTTTGGTGTACCGCTTCATAGGTCAAGGTACCTGAACGAGAGACCACGCCCACTTTACCCACTAAGTGAATGTGACCCGGCATGATGCCAATTTTACAGCCATCGTTATTGTCTCCAGGCGTAATGACACCCGGACAGTTGGGCCCAATCAAATACGCGTCTGACTTTTCAAGCACCGCACGCACTTTCAACATCTCTGCAACGGGAATGCCTTCGGTAATGCAGGTAATGACCTTAATGCCCGACATAATCGCTTCGATAATAGAATCGGCGGCAAAGGCAGGTGGCACATAAATCATCGAGGCTTCCGCCCCCGTTTGTTCAACGGCTTCTTTAACGGTATTAAAAACGGGAAGTCCTAAATGGGTTTGTCCGCCTTTACCTGGGGTAACGCCGCCCACCATTTTCGTCCCGTAAGCGATCGCTTGCTCGGAGTGAAAAGAGCCTTGCTTTCCGGTAAACCCTTGGCAAATCACTTTTGTATTGTGGTTAATTAAAATACTCATTCTATTTATTTCCTGCTACTTCAACCGCTTTGGCTGCCGCGTCTGCTAATCCATCGGCCGTGATAATACTTAAACCACTTTGTGCGAGTTTTTCTCGCCCTAATTCAACATTGGTGCCTTCTAAACGCACCACCACTGGAATGGTTAATCCAACCTCTTGCACGGCTTTAATAATGCCTTCGGCAATCAAATCACAACGTACAATGCCGCCAAAAATATTGACTAAAATCGACTTAACCTCAGAAGAGGATAAAATCAATTTAAACGCTTCGGACACTCGCTCTGGCGTTGCTCCCCCACCCACATCCAAAAAGTTAGCGGGTTCACCTCCATTTAGTTTAATTAGATCCATGGTGGCCATCGCCAACCCAGCGCCATTTACCATGCAACCAATATCGCCGTCCAATGCAATGTAATTTAACGCGTGTTGCGAGGCTTTTGCCTCACGCTGATCTTCTTGCGAATAATCACGCATTTTAACTAAATCTGGCTGGCGAAACAGCGCATTGGAGTCAATATTGACTTTGCCATCCAGTGCAATCAGTTGGTTATCTGCGGTACGCACCAATGGATTAATTTCAAGCTGGGAGATGTCTTTATCCAAGGTTAATTGGTAAAACTGCTTCATTAACACGCCAATCTGTTTAAACGCAGCGCCTTTTAAACCCAGTGCAAAGCCAACTTCTCGGCACTGATAAGGCATTACGCCAACCGTGGGATCGATATGAATTGATAGAATTTTTTCAGGGGTCTCTTCCGCCACTGCTTCAATGTCCATGCCTCCCTCAGAAGAGATCACAAAGGTATGCGTGCTGGTCACTCGATCGACCAGCAGGCTTAAATACAGCTCCTCTTCAATCGCTAAGGTCTCTTCAATTAAGAGGCTATTAATGGGCAGGGCTTTGCCAGCCGTTTGAATGGTCACTAATGAACTGCCCAGTAATTCACTTGCGACTTGATGGGCTTCTTGTGGGGTCTTTACTAATTTTACCCCCCCGGCTTTGCCACGCGCACCCGCATGAACTTGCGCTTTGACCACCCAACCATTACTATTAATGCGATTGAGTGCGGCATCCAATTCACTTAACTCGGTGATTAAAACCCCTTTAGGAACGCCAATACCGTACTCGGAAAAAAGCGCTTTAGACTGGTACTCATGTAAATTCATGTAACGAAATGTCTCCAAATAGTCTCTAAAATGCGGGACAATAGTCACACACAAAACATTGTTAGTTTTTTAAAGAGGCCTATGATTAACCCCTCTTAATAAAGAGGACTTTTAAGCTAAATTAAACGCGCTATTGTATGATTTTTAGAGAAAAATTGCATTACTATTTTAAATAACGAGAACCTCTATGAGAGCCATTATTTTTTTACTTTTTGTCATTTTAGTCTTTTTAGTGATTCGCTTTACCCTCAATCGAATCATCGAAATTCGCGCCAAGAACCCGCCGCCAAAACAAAACGAAACACAACCTGAAGGTGCGATTGAAAGTGAAGCGATGGTGCAATGTGCTTTATGCGGCGTACACTTGCCACAATCCATCGCTTATTTTGATGGCAAAGATACCTTTTGCAGTGAAGGACACATGCAGGAATTTCAAAATAAGGATGCTGAACGTTAATAAAATTGAGGGGGGGGGGGAGAAAAATTAATCAGCTCAAAATAGCTTGAATGGTTGCCGTAAAAACAATGGTTTTATCTGCTAGAGGGTGGTTAAAGTCAACTTGAACAGACTGTTCATTCACTTCTCGAATCGTGCCCGGTATCTCTTCACCCGTTGGTGTATTAAAACCAATGATAACGCCTTCTTTCAATACCATCTCTTTTGAGAACTCTTGACGTGCCATGGTATGAATATTGTCAGGGTCCGATAAACCAAACGCTCGTTCGGGAGATAACGTCAACTTAGCCGTTGTGCCTTGCTCAAGCCCAATCAACATCTCCTCTAGGTTTGGCAAGAGCGTACCATCCCCTAAGGTAAATTTAAGCGTTTCACCCTCTTTGGTTTCATCAACAAGGGTGTTGTCCTGCAACATCAGCTGGAATGTAATTTCAATCGTGCTATTAGGCTGAACGACCATTACCTGACGACTTTCCGTCATTTTTTTACCCCTTTAAAGAGATCCTTTCTCGCGTGGGAGAATAATCCCCTACAACCACTTGATTACGCCCAGAAAGCTTTGCTTTATACAACGCTTGATCTGCAAATTTTAATACATCTTGAGGCTTAAAACTCTCATCGGACTGCGCGACACCAATACTAATCGTAACATTGGTTTTAATGGAATGAATTCCTGTTTTAAATTCAATAATACCCGATTCGACTTTTCGACGAATATACTCTAATTCTGACAACACATCTTCCACTTCTTTATTGGCAAACACCAGAGTAAACTCTTCGCCGCCATAACGAAATGCACGCCCCTCTTTTACCCCATTTAAAACGCGAGCCACACGACGCAAAACCTCATCGCCTACGTCGTGTCCATAGGTATCATTAAACTTTTTGAAATGGTCAATATCGACCATGGCCAACGTATATTTTTTGCCCAATCCTAAAAAGCTTTCCATTAAAGCACGTCGCCCTAGAATTCCGGTTAACTCATCGGTATAAGCAATATGATGCGCTTCAAAAATCATTGATAACGTTAACACCATGGCTGAAAACGCTGAAAGCCAAGCCAATACATTAGGATCATCCCCCTGATTCACTCCGTACAGCATTAAAACCAATACCATAAAAACAGCATGGTACAAAATCTTAAAACTCGATTGATTCATCTTTAACACAATAAAAAATAGTGCTAATAAAAACATTAGACCCGTTGAAATTGAAAGCAAAATTAGATCAGAGTGTTCAAGGATTGGGGTATTTAAAAAGGCGAACCACCTTTCAGGTGCTTCTTTTAATGCCCAATAGATAAGTGCTGCTTGTACTAAGAATATGAACAACACCAGGCTATTTAAACGTTTATTGAACACCCCTTTTTCGGGCAAAAGAATCCACAATAAAATATTGAATGGCAGTAGCACTATCAAAATGGAAAAGAGCGTATCCGAGGCAGGAACAAGCCCAAAAAACGAAGATGAAAAATAAAATAGAACGGCATTAAAACAAGCCAAACTCAATAAAATTAAGACGGGTTGTATTCGATTTAACCACAACGCAATAAAAACACCCAAAGCTACCGCAACATAAGGGGAAAATACCACTAATGTTTGAATCGATTCTGGCCAATATGTGATTTGAGCAGAGGACCAAATAGCCAACGCAGCCAATGCAGTCAACCATGCATAATGCTTTAAGATGACCATTTAATAACCATAAATAATACCTTTTAAACTAAAATATCTTAGCCATCCAAAAAACTGAAAACTGCCCTGGTGGGATTTGAGCTATGTTTTACCAAATAAACTAAACGGCTCATAAGGTACTTTTTTACACTGAATTCGCCACTCCAGCATGTAACCACACGACTTTCCTTCTGCACACATTACATGATCGGTTGCAAACTCACCTGTTCTAATGGCATGTCTAGACTGGTAAACATACCCTTCATCACAAACCTGCTTAGCTTTTACTCGCATTGACCAGCTGTCAAAATTGGTCACCGGCTCTTGATAGCGTTCAGCTAAATCAAATACGTTCTCACTCACTTGAACCACTTGAACATGACCCGTTAAAGACTGCAAACTCTCTCCAACCGAAACCAAAGACTCTCCTGTACTGTCTACGATACCACTCATTGAGCAACTTGATAGAGCAACCACCATACTTACCATCAAAAGCCCTTTAGCAGCGCCTCTTCTAAATTTTGTTTTAAACTGATTCATGTTTTTTTCTTATTGATTAGGGTTGAAACTCAAGCAGGTAAATAATACCAAATCTTACGTAATAAAGTTATCTTTAAATAATCTCTTCTTTTACGCCAACTTCAGTGATGACAAAGCATAGGTTTGTCTGTAATTTTTTACCATCTATCAATAAAGAGGTTCCCATTGTATCCTCTGGGTTGATTCGAACATCTCCTTGATACACCTTAAGCAGCTTACCCGTCATACAACTATACAACTCCACTTTGCGATCTAATCCCACCCAGTCTGACTGGATATTTTTAGCACTGTTCGCGACTTTATCACACCCTGAAAATAAAGGAATCGTGATAACAATCCCCAATACAAGTGCTGTTTTTATCAAACTCATCGTTAATATTACCTCATTTTATTTTTTTATAAGCTGCAATATATTTGCATATTATCTTTATAAACAAACCTTATTGCCTTCATTTTAATGCATTCAGCACAACCAAATAAGCAATAAACCATTAAAATAGTGTTTTTCTAAACCACAATAGACAAGGCTGAAACCTTCATCATGCTTTCTAAAAAACTGTTAATTATTGGTTACGTATGGCCAGAACCCAACTCCTCTGCGGCGGGGACACGCATGATGCAACTGATTTCACTTTTTCAATCCCAAGGTTGGAGCATTACGTTTGCCAGTCCTGCCAAGCAAGGGGAACACAAAGTGGATTTACTTGCTCTCGGGGTAAAAGAGCACGCCATTCAATTAAACAGCGCTTGTTTTGATCAGTTTATTCTAACACTCCAACCTCAGCTGGTTCTATTTGATCGTTTTATGATGGAAGAGCAATTTGGCTGGCGCATTGAGAAGCACCTACCCCGCACCATTCGAGTCTTAAATACCGAAGACCTACACAGTTTACGAGCAAGTCGCCAAGCATCAGTCAAAACCTATTTACAAACAAAACCTGACCCTATTGATCTAGATCAAATCCCATTACTCAATCAAAACACGCTGTTTCAACAGATGGCCACGACCGATTTAGCCAAACGAGAAATCGCCGCTATTTTTCGTTGTGATCTTACCCTTATGATTTCAGAGTTTGAAATGAATTTATTGCAACAACAATTTCAAGTGCCTAAAAAACAGCTCTGCTACCTGCCTCTTTTGTACCCCAAACATCACGGTCAAATAAATTCATGCCCTTCTTTTCAAGAGCGCCAACACTTTATTGCCATTGGTAATTTTAGACACGACCCAAACTGGGATGCGGTCTTATGGCTTAAGCAAACCATTTGGCCTAAAATTCGTCAACAACTACCGCAAGCGGAGTTGCATATTTATGGTGCCTACCCGCCCCCTAAAGCGACTCAACTACACAATGATAAACAAGGCTTTAAAGTCAAAGGCTGGGCGCCCGATGCCTTACAGGTCATTCGTCAAGCCAAAGTCTGCCTTGCCCCCTTACGCTTTGGCGCGGGTATAAAAGGAAAACTCGCCGAAGCAATGCTCTGTGGCACACCCAACGTCACAACCTCTATTGGTGCCGAGTCAATGCAAAACGCTCTCAACAAAGAGTGGGGGGGAGAAATTTCAAATAACACCGATTCGTTTGTACAGTCGGCCATACAACTTTACACTGACCCCAAACACTGGAAAGTAGCGCAACAAACGGGATTTAATATCGTACAATCCCGCTATACAGTGCCTCACGCAAGCCAAAGCAGGCTTTTTACACAACTGACACCGCTCCTCGAGCAACCGGATGCACATCG
>JAKITH010000024.1 GCA_021648185.1 Thiomicrorhabdus sp.
CTGCCAACACCACGGCCACCGTCAAAGAGGAGAGCAGCTCATCCTCCATAATGTTTTGACCATTAAGATTAAGCTGTCTTTTAATATAAATTTCTGTCGTCATTTAATTTATCCGCTCCCTAACTCACTGGAATTTTTATAGCCTATTTAACCACATAAATTTCTTATAAACACAAGTCGTAATGCCCAAACAAAAAAAGGCCCTTATACCCGATGATATAAGTGCCTTTTTATAAATAATTGCATTGTTAAATACAGTCGTTAACGTCTTGCTTTAGCTGCCCAACTGTTTCTCAACCACTTCGCAAACTTGATACATTTTAAGACCATTTGAGTTCACAAAGTTCATCACATATTGAAACATCCCCGGATCTTTAATTTCCAGTTCGGTATCAATAATCAAACATTTTTGACCGTTATACAGCTCTGGATGCAACAAGCTAGAATAAACTAAACGCTGATTGTGGTACGTCGCTCCCATTGAGGAAATGCGGTCAATCCAATCACTTGGTCTAAATTTGCGACCGTCTTCGGTCACACCTTCAATAATATATTTACAATGCACGTAATCATCAATCCATTCAGCGTTTCAAAACCCCATTATTTTAACATAAAACCAAACTAGGCTTGATAAATAAACAGTGTAATCGCAAGGTTTTCTTTCTCTATTTTTTCACTAATCAATGCCATAAAATGGCATAATATCGCGTTCTATAATTTTTTTTAATCGACGCACGAGTCTCGGATAGGTTCATTATGACGCAGTATCAAACGGATGATTTACGAATCAAGCACATCAAAGAAGTTCTCTCGCCAGATGAACTTCACGAAAAATACCCGCTTACCGAAACGGCGGCTCAAACCGTTTACGATACTCGTCAACAAATTCACAATATTTTAGCGGGACGTGACGACCGTATTTTGGTCATTATTGGCCCCTGCTCGATTCATGACCCTGCCGCCGCGCGTGACTATGCCAGCCGATTAAAAGGCCAAATTGAAAAATACAAAGACGACTTATTAATCGTGATGCGCGTCTATTTTGAAAAGCCACGTACTACCGTGGGCTGGAAAGGGTTAATTAATGATCCCGATCTCAATGAATCCTTTCATATTAATAAAGGATTGGGATTAGCGCGTTCTCTATTGTCGGACATTAATAACATGGGCGTACCCGCAGCCACTGAGTTTTTAGACCTGATTTCACCACAGTATATTGCGGATTTAATTGCATGGGGCGCGATTGGTGCAAGAACCACTGAAAGCCAAGGCCATCGAGAATTGGCGTCAGGCCTCTCTTGCCCTGTTGGCTTTAAGAATGGTACCGATGGCAGTTTTCGAATTGCGGTGGATGCGATTCGTGCCGCCAATAACCCTCACATCTTTTTATCGATGACTAAAAAAGGTCACTCAGCCATTTTTGAAACCAATGGCAATGAAGATTGTCATGTTATCTTACGTGGCGGCAATGATGGGCCAAATTATGAAGCCAAGTTTGTGAGTGAAGCCGTAAACCAATTACAGTCAGCGGGTGTTGAGGACAAATTGATGATTGATTGCAGTCATGCGAACAGTCAAAAACAACATCAAAATCAACTGATTGTTGCCAACTCCATTGCAGAACAACTGTCCTCGGGCAATGCCAATATCATGGGCGTGATGATTGAAAGCCACCTTGAGGCGGGTCGCCAAGACATTGAACCTGGCAAGCAACTCACTTATGGCCAAAGCATTACCGATGCCTGCATTAACTGGGACGACAGCTTAGGGGTATTAGAGACCCTTGCCAGTGGCGTGCAAACACGCAGAAATCAGTAAGTAACGGTTCAAGCGACCTTTTTTACTTCAAATAAAAAAAAAGGGGGGGGGAGAAAACTTTACCGCCATTAAAAATGGCAATATCCTATTTTCTCCCCCCCCTTACTTTCTACGACTCTCCCCTGATTTACACATCGAACACCCGCTTGGCTCACTATAGAACCAATCACCGTTAGGCGAATACCATGCTCGTTCAATCGTGCTTTAAGCGCTGAGTAGTTTGCTTTATTCAACGTTAAACACAGTTGATAATCATCGCCCCCAGATAAGGGCAGACCCCAATTGTTCGTCTGCTCTATATAACGCGCAACCCCAGAAGAAATGGGCAGTTGAGTTAGCTCAATGTCTGCTCCTAATAGCCCGTTCGTTAAGCCGTTCATTTTTTTCTCCCCCCCCCCTTCTTTTGCTAACCGCACATTTGAGCAAGTTAATATATGCCCTAAATCGGCCAATAAGCCATCTGAAATATCAATGGCGCTGTTTACCAAACCTCTCATCTCGATACTGGCGGCCAATTGGGGCATAGGACGATTTAACGCATCGAGTGCCTGTTGCTTCTCTAAATCCGATAGCGATTGTTCTGAAAAATGGACTGGCCAATCGTTTAAGGCCAGCTTCAACCCCAGTGCGCCGTCGCCTAATGTGTTGGTCACACAAATACAGTCGCCAAGCTGTGCGCCAGAGCGTAAAATGGCCTGTTGATTTGGCACCCAACCTTGGGCGGTAATGGTAATGGTGAGCGGCCCTTTGGTGGTATCTCCCCCCATCAACGGAATTGTAAATTGCGTACTTAAATCACGCAGCCCTTCTGAAAAATTTTGCAACCATGTGGCATCATATTCGGGCAACGTCAGCGCCAACGAATACCCTGCTGGAACGGCTCCCATGGCAGCTAGGTCGCTTAAATTAACCGCAAGTGCTTTCCAAGCGATATCATACGCTGAGGTGTTCACCGGAAAATGTACTCCCGAAACCAGTGTGTCTGTTACCACAACCAATTGATGATTTTCTGGCACATTTAATACCGCACCATCATCTCCTATACCAACCTCTAAGGCATTAAACCCTTGTGATAGGGGGGTAAAAAAAGTATCAATTAAATCAAATTCCAACGCCATATTTTTATTCGCATCCAAATAAAAAAAGCTTCGCAGAGACTCTCTGCGAAGCTTTTTTAAAGTCAAACGTCATCCTAATTATTTTGTCTTAAACTCAAGTGGACGCAACTGTTTTGCGGCCTTGTCCAAAATACCATTAATAAACTTATGCCCATCTTCTGCACCAAATCGTTTGGCCAGTTCCACGCACTCATTAATCACCACTTTATAGGGAATTTCAGGCTTCTCATGCAACTCATACACGCCTATGCGCATCACGGCACGTTCAATCGGGTCAATCATCGCCACCGATCGGTCTAAGTAAGTCGCATAAACCGCATCCAACTCCGTGGCTTGGTTGCTGATGTGGGTTAACAACTCTTTAAACAGCTCAAACTCGATCCCTTCCAGCAAGCCATCTTCATTAAAGTTTTTAATAATAGTGGCTGGCTCTTCATGCGTCATTTCCCACACATACAGCGCTTGCAATGCGACACGACGTGATTGCGTTCTAGGCGTAACACGCGTCTCTTTTTCAACCACTTCTTCCCCTTGACCGGGCTTAATATCTTCTAATGTATTCATTACAGTTGCTTCATCACGTTAACCATTTCAATTGCGGCAAGCGTACACTCTTCGCCCTTATTTCCTGCCTTAGTGCCAGCACGCTCAATGGCTTGCTCGATACTGTCGACCGTTAATACGCCGAATGAAACAGGAATTTCCATATTTAATTGCACTTGACCAATGCCTTTTACGCACTCACCCGCTACGTAATCAAAATGGGGCGTTCCACCACGAATCACCGCGCCCAATGCGACGATGGCATCGTATTTACCCGACTGAGCCATTCGTTGCACGGCCAATGGAATTTCAAATGCGCCTGGAACGAAAACTTGAACAATATTTTCTTTATCGCCACCATGGCGTACAATGGTATCCACCGCACCTTTTACTAGATGGTCTACAATAAAGCTATTAAAACGCCCTACGACCAACCCAATTTTCATGCCTTGAGCGGTCAAATTCCCTTCGATTATCTTCATTTTTTCAATCTCTTTCATACACGGATTATTTGAGGCATATTGTGCCATATTTTCACTCTGGACGTTGAATTTTAACCACGCTTATGCAAAGGTAGAGGTTTCACATACACTTATCTAAAAAGACTTTCTATGAATGAAAACAACCGAACCATTGGAACGCTGGGTGCAATGTCCATTGGCATTGGAGGTATGGTTGGCGGGGGAATTTTTGCCGTTTTAGGCGAAGCCGTCTCGCTTGCGCATGGCGCTACAGCCGTTGCCTTTGTGTTTGCGGGCATCGTTGCGCTACTAACCGCTTATGCCTATGCAAAACTTTCGGTCGCCTACCAAAGTCGTGGCGGCACCATCGTATTTATTGATAATGCCTTTGGTCACAACCTATTATCAGGCTCGGTTAATGTGATGTTATGGCTCAGCTATTTAGTCACCATCTCTCTCTACGCGGTGGCATTTTCATCTTATGCACAAACTTTTTTCTCCCCCCCTTATTCAGAGTGGTTAAAACACCTGTTGATCAGTCTTGCGATCTTACTGCCCATGGTCATCAATCTGGTCAGTGCCTCTTTTGTCAGCCGCTCCGAAACATTATTGGTGGTTATTAAAATGCTTTTACTGCTGGTCATTATCATCGCCAGTTCGTTTTACGTGGATTTAGAGCGACTCTCTCCCGCGCTCTGGGGCGAACCGCTCTCTATTTTAGTGGCGGGCATGATTATTTTTGTGGCTTACGAAGGGTTTGAACTCATCGCCAACGCCGCAGAGGAAGTCAAAAACCCAGAATCCACACTGCCCAGAGCCTTTTATGGTTCCGTTATTTTGGTCATTATTTTATATGTACTGATCGCCATTATCACCACCAGCACCGTACCAGAAAGCCAATTGGCAACGGCTAAAGATTATGCGTTGGCGGTTGCGGCCGAACCGGCCTTAGGTCAGTTTGGCTTTACCATGGTGGCCATTGCGGCATTACTGGCCACTTTTTCGGCCATCAATGCGACCCTTTACGGTAACGCTCGCTTAGGATTTATTTTAGCCCAAAAAGGCGAACTGCCCAAACGGCTTGCCATGGAAAATAACCGTCATATTCCAACCTCAGATGTGATTGTTACGGCGTTTTTAAGTTTGATACTCGCCAATAGCATTGATTTAACTGAAATCGCCATTATTGGCAGCGCCGGCTTTTTATTGATTTTTTTCATTGTCAATATCGCCGCCTACCGACTGCGCCATGCCATTCAAGCCAGTGCATTCATTCTGATTGTGGCCAGCTTAGTCAGTGGCAGTGCGCTTGTTACATTGCTCGTGCATACCTATGAAAACACCCCTCGCGCGATTATTATCTTTATCGCTTTCATTGCTATTTCAGTGGTATTTGAATGGTTGTACGGCACAATGGTAAGAAAGCACCTGTTTCATCGTGTGTATTCTAAAAAGTAGTTCATTGAGTAACGTTAGGAAGTGTGATACTTGGTTTGAAAGAGAAACTTACGATAGTGTTGCAACTCCTCAATGGATTCCAAAACATCTTCTAACGCTAAATGCGCCCCTTTTTTCTGATGCGATTGATACACACTCGGCGCCCAACGCTTAGACAGCTCTTTTAAGGTACTGACGTCTAAGTTTCGATAGTGAAAATACGCTTCCAGTGCTGGCATTTGCTCTACCATAAAGCGGCGATCTTGACAGATGCTATTGCCACACATGGGGGATTTTCCCGCCGAAACATACTGCTGTAAAAACTGAAGAGTCTGTTGTTCCGCCTCTTTCATGCTAATTACACTGTCTAAAACACGTTGGGTTAACCCCGATTTACCATGGTGGGTTGTGCACCATTGATCCATCGCATCCAATACTTTTTTGGGTGTTTGAATCGCCAATACGGGGCCTTCGGCAATTACATTCAACTCACTGTCGGTCACCACCGTCGCAATTTCGATAATGGTGTTTTTTTTAGGGTCTAACCCCGTCATTTCTAAATCAATCCAAATTAAATTTTTATCCGACTTCATAATGGGCTCTCTTTTCACATACAATACGTGCTTATATTAACAACTGAATAAAAAATCATGAACTGGATTACCTTTTTATTTTTAATCGCCCTCTTTTCAAACCTGATTATTGAGATTTGGCTCAACATCAAAAATCAACTGCACATCGGAAAACACCGCGATAAGGTGCCCAAAGAGTTTAGCGAAGTGGTGTCATTGGATGCCCACCAAAAAGCCGCCGATTACAGTCGTGCCAAACTGCAACTGGGTCGATTAGGGTTGGTTTACGATGTCGCCATTATTCTCTTTATGACATTAGGCGGTGGCTTTCAAGAAATTTATAACCTCTGGTTAAACAGTGGCTTAGAACCGATCTGGCGAGATGTTTTATTCTTAATGTCTACTTTGTGGATTCTCTCTTTACTTCATCTGCCTTTCTCAGTCATCAGCACCTTTAAAATTGAGTCTGAATTTGGGTTTAATAAAACCACCCCTATGAAATTTATAACCGATTTGCTCAAGCAATGGGCTTTAATGGTCGCGCTGGGTGTACCGCTTATTTGGGTGGTTTTAACCATTATGGACAGCTACATTGATCAAGCATGGTGGTTTTATACTTGGGTGGTTTGGATGAGTTTTCAGTTTCTGTTAATGTGGGCCTATCCAAAGTGGATTGCGCCTATTTTTAATAAGTTCTCCCCCCTTGAAGATGAAGAGATGAATGCTCGAATCACCAAATTACTCGAACGCACGGGGTTTGAGTCCAACGGTATTTTTGTAATGGATGGCTCTTCACGCTCAGGACATGGCAACGCTTACTTTACGGGCATGGGAAAAAATAAACGTATTGTCTTTTTTGACACATTACTGGAAACTCTCACGCCCGAAGAGGTGGAAGCCGTTCTGGCACATGAACTGGGGCATTTTAAACACGGACACATTCGCCAACGTTTGATTGAAAGCACGGTGCTTACCCTTGCTGGGCTTGCACTGCTTGGCTGGTTGATTCAACTGCCTGAATTTTATGCGGGATTAGGCATGACCTCAGAAACCCCTGCGGCCGCACTGCTGCTCTTTATGACTGCAGTGCCGGCGGTGTTCTTTTTTATGGGGCCGTTAAGTGCCATGAAAAGTCGTAAACATGAATTTGAGGCGGATGCCTTTGCTGCAGAGCACGTTGGATCAGAGCATTTAATTTCTGCACTACTCAAAATGTATCGAGACAATGCCAGCACCTTAACACCCGATCCCACTTACTCTGGCTACCATGACAGTCACCCTCCCGCTAAAATACGAATTGATCATTTAAAATCACTGTCCAAGGAGCATTCATAACATGAGCACTCACTCCCCAATTGCAGAAACCCTTAGCCAGCAACACTGCCAAGAGATCGTCAAAGGTGATAAACCCTTAATCATTCCCGCCATTGAAAGTCATCTCAGCCAACTACCAGGCTGGGAGGCTCCCATTAGCTATGCTGACATTCGTAAAACATTTTCGTTTAAAAACTACCTACAAACCATCTCATTTGTGAATGCGGTAACATGGATCGCCAATAAAGAGGATCACTACCCTACACTGTCTTTTGATTACAACAGTGTTCAGATCAGCTTAAACACTCAGCAGATCAAAGGCATTAGCCTCAACGATATGATTTTAGCGGCAAAAATTAATGCCCTACTTGATTAATGCCCTGCTTGAATTAATCCCCCTACTCTAAAAAACGGTCTAATACCATGGCAAAACGCAAACTAACTCAACGACAAAAGCGTAGAGTGGATGAACAACTTCAAAAAAGAAACGTTGAAAAAATTTCTCCCCCCCCCTCTTCACACAATACACAGCTCGGTGAGGAGCAAATGGGCTTGGTCATTACCAGCTTTGGTAAACGCGTATTAGTGGAGTCCGAAAGCGGTGAACACTACCGCTGTGCCATCCGACAACACCTCGGAAAGCTTGTCGCGGGCGATCAGGTTATTTGGCAAACGGACATTGAAGCCCATACTGGCGTGGTGATTAGTGTACTGCCTAGAAAGCATGAACTCAGCCGCCCAGGGTTTCGAGGCGAAACCCGAATGATTGCCGCCAACATTGATTTTATTGGTATTGTCATGCCAGTACTGCCTGGGATCCACCCTGATATGATTGATCGCTATCTGGTCGCTGCCAATCAACTTAATATTCCTGCCATTATTATCATTAATAAAGTCGATCTGCTTTCTGGCGAAGAGGACTGGGAATCCATTGCAGCATTACTCGAACCTTATGTGGCAATGGGCATCGAACTGCTGCCCGCCTCAACCATCTCTAACGCTGGACTAGAGGACTTACGCGCCTTTATGGAGGGCAAAAACAGTGTATTTGTGGGTCCATCGGGTGCCGGAAAATCCTCTTTAATCAATGCACTGATTCCCGACTTGCACATTCGAGTTGGTACGCTGTCCGATGCAACTGGCCTAGGAAAACACACCACCACCAACAGCATCCTTTACCACCTGCCCTCTATCGACCCCAGCAAACCCTACCTTGGCAATCTCATTGACTCCCCTGGTATTCGTCAATTTAGCCCAACACCCTGTTCATTAAGTGCGTTAGAAAGCTATTACCCTGACTTTTCGCCCTATTTAGGGCAGTGCAAGTACAACAACTGCACCCACAGTATCGAGCCTCACTGTGCGATTAAAGATGCCGTGGAACACGGAGACATCGCCGTCAGTCGCTACCAGAGCTTTCAGCGATTATTAACCGACTTTAAAAGTGAACCTGAGCACTAAAAAAATAAACCCATTGCACTCATATTTAACCTCGTCTAAGATAAAGAATTATTCCTTAGCCCTAATCCTTGGAGAACATTATGCAAAAACCCCTTATTGCTCTATTTTCAATCGGCCTGATGACCATGGCAAGCACCAGCATGGCAGAGGGCGATCCCATTGCAGGGAAAGATAAATTTAAATCCACCTGTGTCACCTGTCATGGCTCCAATGCCGAAGGCAATGTAGGCCCCAAACTAGCGGGTCAACCAGCGGCAGACATTATTAGAAAATTAACCGAATACAGAGCAGGAAAACAAAGAGGCCCCATGACCTTCATGATGGCGCCCATGGCTCAAGGACTGACTGAAGCCGAAGTTCAAAATGTAGCTGCCTATGTGTCTGGGCTATAAATCAGGCCGATAAACCAGAGCTATAAAAACTTTATCTCTATAAAAAGGGGGATTGCTTGAGTTCAAGTGACACCCTCTTTTTTTATAGAAACTATTCGATGAGAGCTAAAACCCTGCCAACCATACCGATCCGCCATAGAGCAACGCGGCTAATCCAAAGAGCGTAACGACCCAAAATAGAAAGATCCAACCAATCTGAAGTGGCTTTCTAATCAGCTTTAAAATAACCCAACTTATCGCCGTTAACACCAGAATAACAACCCATAACTTAACAAACAACATAACCTAATACCCTCATTAATTTTTTTAGTGAAACTATACTCTTTTTAATAACGCTTACCCCCTTCCCTTTCTCCATCCTAATTTTATGTCGATTAATAACTTTTAATCCGTTAATGCTTTTTTTAAAAAAAAAGAGTAGACTTTTTACTCTAAAATACAGTAAAAATCAGACTTTCAACACCTTTTACTACTCCTTTATCAAAACTTTTTACTCAATCTTAAGGGTTAAGACAGCTTTCACTAAAATAGTCTAAATTACTCCACGATTCAATCTTGACTCAACCTATATTTTCGTCTGTAATAGCGCTCAGGGTTCAACCCTATACTATTTAAATAGTGCTTATTAGGAGAGTACATTATGAAAAATACAATTATTGCTCTAGCTGCGGCTGGATTAGTTACTTTTGGTGCCGCTGCTCAAGCGGCTGACGTTGATGCTGGTAAAGCAGCTTACTCAACCTGCGTAGGTTGCCATGGTGCAAATGGAGAGGGTGGTGTGGGTCCTAAATTAGCAGGTCAAGCAGCCGCTGATGTTGCTCAAAAACTGCATGACTACAAAGCGGGCAAACAAGTAGGCCCTATGACATCAATGATGGCTCCTATGGCCGCTGGTCTTTCTGAATCAGACATTGCAAACATTGCAGCATACACCGCTTCTCTATAATTTTTTAGAGATCGTGTTGTAAAAAAACCGCCTTTTTGGCGGTTTTTTTTTGCCCAATAAATAAATTCTATTTGCCTTAATCACTAATTTAGCTTTAAATGTCAACTGTAAGACTTATTCTTAATCAAAAAAAGAGATTACAAACATGATGAAAAATACAATTATTGCACTCGCTGCCGCTGGATTAATGACTTTAGCTACCGCTTCTCAAGCAGGTGATGCCGCTGCAGGTAAAGCAGCCTTTGCAACCTGCGTGGGTTGTCACGGTGCCAGCGCTGAAGGTGGTGTAGGCCCTAAATTAGCAGGCCAACCCGCCGCTGATATCGTTCAAAAGCTAGGTGAGTATAAAGCTGGAAAGCAGAGGGGCCCTATGACCTCAATGATGGCGCCAATGGCCGCAGGCCTATCTGATTCAGATATGGCAAATATTGCAGCCTATACTTCCTCTCTATAGCCGTTAGAGAGCTTTTAAAAAAACCGTCATTGATTGACGGTTTTTTTTTACCTATCCTTCTTGCTTTTTCCGCTACCAACCCTTTAGAATGGTATAGTTAAAATATTCCCATTAAACAATGAGTGTAATCACCATGAAAAAATTATTTATTGCAGCAATGAGCGCTACGCTTTTATTTTCAGCCTCTGTCTATTCCGCGGGTTCAACCCATTCAACAGCACCTGCTTCAGCGGCGGCTTGTGCGGGTTGCCATGGTACCGACGGTAACAGTGTGGTACCTAACTTTCCTAAGCTGGCGGGACAACATGCCGCTTACATTGAAAAACAGCTTAAAGACTTCCGTGGTGGCTTTCGTAATGATGCAACCATGGCACCATTCGCTAAGAGCCTGAGCGATGCAGATATTAAAGAACTCGGTGCTTTTTATGCAGCACAACCCGCTAAATAAGCAAAAAATAGCTCAATAAAAAAGGCGCTTTAAGCGCTTTTTTATTTCTAAATAGATTCAGAGCTTTATTATAGCAACACTTTTTCTACCCCCCCCTCTTTTAGACTATCAACAAATGTTTTTTGCCATTGATCCCCTAATACATTTTTAACCATCTCCACCACAATGTAATCGGTTTTCAATCCGGTTTCACCTTCGTAACGATTAAGGCCTTGCTGACAAGCAGGACAAGAAGTTAAGATTT